>JALYWZ010000712.1 GCA_030852505.1 Myxococcota bacterium
ACAGGTCTTCGCGGAATGCGCCGCTCGACACCGCCCGCTCCATATCCTTGTTGGTGGCGGCGATGATACGTACGTCGGGGCGGATCGTTTCGGTGCCGCCGAGCCGCTCGAACTCGCGGAACTGCAGCACGCGCAGCAGCTTGGCCTGCGTCGTCAGCGTCAGATCGCCGATTTCGTCGAGAAAGAGCGTGCCGCCCTGGGCCAGCTCGAAGCGGCCCTTGCGGCGCGCGTGCGCCCCGGTGAACGCTCCGCGCTCGTGACCGAAGAGCTCGGACTCGAACAGCGTCTCCGGAACGGCGGCGCAGTTGACCTTGACGAACGGCTGGCGCGCGCGCGTCGAGTTGGTGTGGATAGCGTGCGCCACGAGCTCCTTGCCGGTGCCGGACTCGCCGCGGATCAGCGCGGTGGCGTTGGTGCGCGCGACCTGGCCGACCTGCTCGTAGACCTGGCGCATGGCGACGCTAGCGCCGATCATGTTCGAGTACTCGAACACCGCGCGCTGCGAGCGTTCGCGCGAGTCGGCCGCCTCGGTGTCCGCCTGCACGCGCTCGAGGTGCGCCGCGCGCAGGGCCTGCGAGATCAGCGAAGCGACCACTTCGAGCACGCCGAGCAGCCCGGTGACCTCCGAACGCTCGAACTTACGGAAATAAGTGGACAGCGCGCCGGCCGGTCGCCCTGCAACCGCGACGGGTACCGAAACGAGACTGAAGCTCGCCTTCGACCAGTCAGCGAGCTCGCTCAGCTCGGACAGCGCCATCGGCTCGTGGCGCACCACCGGCACTACGATCGGCCGTCCGGACTCGGCGACGCGACCGGCAACGCCCGTCCCGAAGCGCGGGCGCAGCTGCTCGGCAGAAAGCCCGTAAGCCGCCCGCACTTCGAGCACCCGCTCGTCGGGATCGGCGACGTAGAGCACGGAGCAACAGGCATCGAGGCGCCGATCCAGCACCGCGAGCGCTTGCTCGAGCGCCGAGCGCGAGCCGTCGCCCCCCGTCAGCTCCCGGCCGACCTCGGCCAACGCCATGAGGTGCTCGGGAACCGTGGGCGGAATCACCCCTTCGCGGGAATTGCGGGTCACCGCTACGGGCACGCTGTTCGAAGCTCGCATCCGTTCTGCCGGACTATGCGGCGGCGCATCTTGCGGCGAGGTTTCGTCCCTATGAACACGCGGGAACGAACCCGAAACCTAGAAACGATCCCGAAACTGAGAGTTGACGTGGGAGCCAGCCAGATCGAGGTTGGTTTCCCGCCAGGTTGAGATGTCGGCCAACCGCACCGAGCCTTCCCCGAACCGACCAAGACCTGGCTTGAAAGACCTTCGGCAGATCATCCGCCGCACGTCCGAGCCACTCGAGCTGCAGCTGCTCGGTCGGATCCTGCTGCACAGCGTGTTGATCGGCGCAGCCGCAGGCCTGATGGGCTCGCTGTTCTACTACGCGCTCGAGCTCACCGAGCATCTGATCCTCGAAGGCATCGCGGGCTACGAGGCCCTGCGCGCTGGTGGCGAGGAGATCCATAGCCCCCTCGAACGCGCCCCGTTCCGGCCGTGGCTGCTCGTGTTCTTACCTGCCCTCGGCGCGCTGCTCGCTGGCCTGATTTCGGCTCGCTGGGCACCCGAGACGCGAGGCGGCGGCGCCGACGCGATCATCCGCGACTTTCACCACAACCGCGCGCAGGTGCGGCGGCGTGTGCCGTTGATCAAGGCACTGGCCTCGATCCTGACGCTGGGGTTCGGCGGCTCGGGCGGACGCGAAGGCCCGACCATGCAGATCGGCGGAGCGCTCGGCGCGCTGGTCGGACGCGCGCTCGGCGTCGACGAGCGCGAGCGGCGCATCTTGTTGGTGGCAGGGCTCGCCGCGGGCGTGTCGGCGGTGTTCCGCACGCCGCTCGGCGCCGCGTTGCTCGCGGTGGAGGTGCTGCACCGCGACGACTTCGAGTCGGACGCGCTGGTGCCCAGCGTGCTCGCGAGCGTCACTTCGTACTCGGTTTTCATCTCCTTCTTCGGTGAAGCCACGCTCTTCACCCACGCGCCGCGCTACCCCTTCGTGCTCGGCCATCTGCCGCTGTACGCGCTGATGGCGCTGATCGTGTCGCTCGCCGCGCTCGGCTTCCTGCGCATGCTGCACTCGACGCGCCGCTTGTTCGAGCGACTGAAGCTGCCGCCCTGGGCCAAGCCCGCGCTCGGCGGCCTGATGCTCGGGGTGATCGTCACGCCGATCCTGATCGAGCTCGGTCCGCGCCTCGGCGGCGAAGGCCGCGGCATCGGCCTGCTCGGTGGCGGTTACGGCGCCGCGCAGCTCGCGATCACCGGCTCGCCGTGGCTACCCGGAGGCTGGTACGCGGTCGAGCTCCTGGCGTTGCTCGCGGTCTTGAAAGCCGGAGCCACGGCGCTGACGCTGGGCTCGGGGGGCAGCGCGGGCGACTTCGGCCCCTCGCTCGTGATCGGCGGCCTCGTGGGCGGAGCCTTCGGTCGCGCCGCGCAGCTCCTGCTGCACGATCCGCGCATCGACCCCGGCGCCTTCGCGCTGGTCGGCATGGGCACGTTCTACGGCGGCCTCGCCCACGTGCCGATTGCGTCCCTCGTTCTCGTTTGCGAGCTCGCGGGCAGCTACGACCTGCTCGTCCCGCTGATGCTCGCCGAGGCCATCGCGTTCGTGGGCCTGCGCCGGCATTCGCTGTACGGCGCGCAGGTCCGCACCAAGCGCGAATCCCCCGCGCACCGCGACGACCTCGTGCTCGACGTGCTGCGCGAAGTAAAGGTCGGCGACGCGCTGGTGCGCGAGCGCCCCTACGTCAGCTTCCGCCGCGAGGCCACGGCGCGCGAGATCCTCGAGCGCTCGACGGAAGCTCCCGTCTGGCAAGACGTCTTCCCGGTCCTCGCGGATGGCGGCCAGCTGCTCGGCGCGATCAGCACCGACAGCGTGCGCAACCTGGCCATGAACCCCGACATCCTCGACCTCACGCTGGCCGTGGACCTGATGGCAGCGCCCGCCTTCGTGCTCGAAGACGAGGACCTCCACACCGCGCTCGAGCGCATGCTCGCCCACGCCACGCGCGAAATCGTCGTGCTCGACGCCGCCGGCGCCATCAGCGGCTTCCTTGACGAATCCGAGATCCAGCTCGCGTACCACGACGTCACGAGCCGCGCGCGCGCCCGCAGCGTGCTCACGCCCCCGCCGCGCAACGTGCTCACGCCTCCGCCGCGGCAGCGGTAGATCCATGGCGGGCGGCGACAGCAAGGCACGCATCGCTGGGTGTTTGCTCCACTTGTACCCTTGCTTTCGGCTTATCCCGAAGCGCTCGCAGAGCTCTCCAAAACTCTCCTCCCCCTCCAACATCGCCGCCACAAACCTCAACCGCTCGTTCATCGGTGACGTCTCTTTCCAAGGCATGGAGCGCAGGTTCCACGCCCATCAAGAACGTGTCACCTATGTTCCCGGTCTAATTTGTCACCTATGTACCCGGTCTGAA
>JALYWZ010000713.1 GCA_030852505.1 Myxococcota bacterium
CCCCGCCTCACGCTCGCGTTCGAAGGCGCGCTCGACGCTGTCCGTCTTCAAGCCGCGCGTCCTGAGCTTGAAGGCGATCGCGCGCGCCGAGCTTCCCCGCGACCTCAGCCGGTCCAGCGAGCGCGCCGCGAGCTTGTCGTCGTCGATCACGCCCGTCTGCTCGAAACGCGAGAGCACGCCCTGGATCAGCGGGCGCGCGCGCAGCGGATCGGCCGGCTCGCCGCGGTTCTTCACCCACTTCTCCAGCTGCTTTCCGAGCTTTTCGCGGCTGCCCTCGAAGCGGTCGAGATAGGAGAGCAGCGCTTCGGCGAGCGCCGCCTCGGTCACGGGGATGCGCTTGCGCTCCGCGCGGGCCGGCTTTTGCTCGGAAGGCGCCCCGCGTTCGCCTCGCCGGGCCACCGCTGCCTCAGCCGCCGCGGCGGAGCTCGTTCAGCACGAGCTTGCTCACGGCCTTCAACGTCTCGAACACGCCCATGCCGGAGCGCGCGTTGGCCTCGAAATCGGGAACGCCCTGCGGGTTGATCACGGCGCGCAGCTCCTCCACCGGGAGGGCGTTCGGCAAGTCGCGCTTGTTGTACTGGATGACGTACGGGATCTTCTCGAGCGAGTAGCCCTGTTCGGCCAGGTTGGTGCGCAGGTTGTCGACGCTCTCCTGGTTGGCCTCCAGGCGCTCGACCTGCGAATCGGCGACGAAGATCACGCCGTCCACGCCCTTCAGAATCAGCTTGCGGCTGGCGTCGTAGAAGACCTGCCCGGGCACCGTGTACAGATGGAAGCGCGTCTTGAAGCCGCGGATCTCACCCAGCGAGAGCGGCAAGAAGTCGAAGAACAAGGTGCGCTCGGTCTCGGTGGCGAGACTTATCATCTTGCCCTTGGCGTCGGGGTTGGTCCGCTCGTAGATGAACTGCAGATTCGTGGTTTTGCCGCAAAGACCAGGACCGTAGTAGACGATCTTGCAGTTGATCTCTCGCGCCATGTAGTTGATGAAGCTCATGGCGTTTCAGTCGTTGAACAGGTTGTCGATGTCCTCGTCGGTGATCTCGGCGAACGGCGAGTCGCTGCCGGGTTCTGCGACCTTGCTCAACAGGGCCTCGAAGATGCGGTTCAATTCGTCGCTCGCCTTGCGCACCCTCAGGCGCACCAGCCCCAGGCTGGATTTGGAGTCGAAGATCACCACGAGGATGACGCGGTTCCCGACCAGCTGGATGTGGATGTTGGCTTTTTCGCCCTCGTGGAACTGAGTCGCGAACTCGTTCTCACGCAGCAGCTTGGCGATGCCGCCGGTAGCCGCGATGTTGCCAGCGGTCAGCGAGGCGAGCGACGTGGTGTCGATGTTCTCCACCTCGCCGCTGGCGGCGATAAGCTGTCCGTTCTTGTCGACGATGAAGACGACTTTGGCGTTCGCTTCCCGAACCAGGCGATCGACGACCGCCTGGATCTGGTTGAACTCCTCTTCGTACATCACCATCTGGGGGTTCACCATCGGAGCCTCCGGATGCGCTGTTCCAATACCTGAGCCGCTCTGGTCACGCTCTACCTGGATTCTGGATTGTGCAGGATGGTCGCCAAAAAGCCTCGTAGCGCTCAACACTTCTATATGACCGCACTCGGCCCAGCAAGCCCGATTACTGGCGGCTCGGGCGTCCGGACACCATCCCACACGCAAGCGGTCCGCGTCCGGGCAGGGATGGTCGCGCCCGCGACCGGTAGGGTCGTCGTCGCGACCGAGCGGCGGCGCTTGCGCGGGCTCGGGCTTGCAGGTACCCGAAAGTGGTGAACGCCATCCCGAGCACGCATGCATCGTCGGGTCGAAGGCTCCGGTGCGAACGCCGGTTCGGCAGGGGCATGCACTCGTCGTTTCTGACGGCGCTGTGCCTCTCGGTCTTAATGGTCGTCGGGCGAGCCAGCGCCGCCGACTCGCGTTTTCACCCCGATCTGTCGGCCGCGCTCGCCGAGCTCGACCGCGCGCGCGGTGCCGAAGCCTACGCCGCCTTGCGCCGGGTCTGGAGCACTTGGGATCGTGCGGATCCGACCCAAGTCGAGGAGGCGCTCGCTCTCGCCGAGCAGTCGCCGAGGCTCGGTCCGGCCGAACGGGCGTACGCAGGCACACTGTGGGCTTACGCGCGCGTGCGCCGCGGCGATCTCCCCACGGCGCAGAGAAAGCTAAGGCGGCTCGGCTACGTGGATCGCTGGCTGGTGCTCGGGCCGTTCGACAACGAAGGCAAGACAGGGCTCTCCCAGGCGCACGGACCGGAGGCCGACCTCGCGACGCCGATCCTGACGTCGAAGACGTACCCCGGCTCCGAACGGCCGGTGCGCTGGCGAAGCGCGACCGATGCGTTCCCTTACGGCTTTCTCGATTTCGGCGCGCTCCTTCGTCCCGAGGCCAAGGTCTGCGGTTTCGCCGCCACTTATGTGTCGGACGCCGGCCCGAAGCCGGGCAAGCGCAGGTTGTCGGGGTGGATCGGCACGGGCGGGGCGCTCCGGGTGTTCTGGAACGGCGTCGAGGTAGAGAGCAACGATCGCTACAGCGCGCACGACTTCGATCGCATCGCGGTGCCGCTCGCGCTCGAGCCGGGGCCGAACCTGCTCGTCGTCAAGGTCTGCAGCGACGAGGGCTCGCCGGTCCTCTCGGTGCGCTTCGCGGACGAGCGCGGCGCACCCGCAGAGAACCTCGAGTACTCGGACGACCTGAAGAACGCCGAGCCCGCAGCCGAGCTCGCCACCAAGAGCCTGAAGCTCGGACAGCCGAACAAGCCCGACCCGAAGGCCAACCGCGCCGGACCGAAGGGCCCGCTCGAGACGCTCGGCGCGGCCGCTTCGGGCAAGAACCCGAGCGCTGCGGCGCTAGAGAGCTACGCACGCTATCTCGACGAGACGGACGGAGACGATCCGGCGCTGCACCTGGCGCGCGATCTGGCGCGCCGTGCCGCTGAAAAAGAGCCGACGGTGCAGCGCGCGCTGCTCGCCGGAAAGCTGTCGGAGGATCGCAATCAGGCCGGCGACTGGATCGCGCGGGCGGACGCGCTCGCGAAGAAGCAGGGCAAGCCGGACCGCGACGTGCTGATCGCGCAGGCCTGGCACCGCCGCTACAGCCCCAATTTTCAGGAGGCGCTGCCTTACTTCGAGCAGGCCCTCGAGATCGACCCGCTGAGCCTCGAAGCGCTGCGCGGCTGGATGGAGCTCTACAACCTGGTCGGGCTGCCGCGCACCGCGCTGTCGCGTATCGAGCGGGCGCTCGAGCAGAGCCCGCACTCGGTCGGCCTGCTCGGCCTGTACGCTGCGCAGCTGCGCACGCTCGGGCGCACCACGGAAGCGGCCGAGGTCGAGGCCCGCTACCACGGTTTCCGCTTCGACGACGGCGGCTACCTCGCCGGTCAGCTAGAGCTCGCGATCGACCGGCGCGAGCGCGCGGCGGCCGAGCGCTGGGCCGAGCGCCTCGTCGCGACCGAGCCGCACGATCTGTGGG
>JALYWZ010000142.1 GCA_030852505.1 Myxococcota bacterium
CGTCTGGCCCGTGCCGGGCACGATCGACGCAAGCGAGGCGCGCTCGATCACCAGCGTGCCGCGCTCGCGCCACCACTCGTCGGCCCGATCGTGGTTCCAGTCGCGCGCGCTCGCGCAAGAGCGCAGCGCGCGCACCAGCGTCTGCGCGTCGCTCGGACGCTGCCCCGGCTTCTTCTCGAGCAGCGCGAGCACGAGCCTTTCCAGATCTTCCGGCAAGTGCTGGCCAAGCCGCTCCGACGGGCGAACGGGCACGGTGTGCAAGTGGTGGCCGCAGACCTCGACCACGCTGGAACCGGTGAACGGCGGCTCGCCCGTGAGCAGGAAGTACGCGACGGCGCCGAGCGCATACAGATCCGAGCGGCCGTCGACGTGCTGCGGATCGGTGATCTGCTCGGGCGACATGTAGAGCGGCGTGCCCGTCAGCACGTTGAGCGTGCTCTGAGTCGCGTCCACGCTGGCCGTCTCGCGCACCAGGCCGAAGTCCAGCACCTTCACCGAGTCGAGCTCGAGACCGCGCCGGCACAGGAATACGTTGGCCGGCTTCACGTCGCGGTGGATCAGACCGACGTGGTGCGCCTCCGCCAGCGCGCTCGCGATCTGCAACAGCACGTTGACGACGCGGCCGGGCGGCTGTGGTCCGTCCGCCTCGACCAGCCGCTCCAGATCGACGCCGTCGAGGAACTCCATCGCGTAGTAGAACAGGCCCTCGGGCGTGTGGCCGTAGTCGTAGACCGCGACGATGTTCGGGTGATTGAGGCGCGCCGTCAGCCGCACTTCGCGCTCGAAGCGTGCGATCGCGCCGAGCCCCGCGCGGTCTGGCGGGAGCAGCTTCACGGCGGTCGGCCGCCGGAGCAGCGCGTGCCGCGCGCGATAGACGATGCCCATCCCGCCCTCGCCGATCTTGTGCTCGAGCTCGTATTGCCCGAGCTCCGCCGCTTCCTTCACGCGCAGCTGCAGGCCGTAAATGACCCAAGAAATGCTGGTCACGACCACGCCCACGACGAAGCACCAGACCAGCGCCATCAGCATCATCGTCATGCCGCCGGGGTAGCCGGCCCCGGGCTGGTCCTGGTAGGCGTAATAGGTACCCACCAAGATCGGGATCGATGCCAGCTTCCACAGCAGCCCCGAGCGCGCGGCGGTGGTCGGCACGAGCGCCGCGCGCAGCGTGTGGATCGCTGCCATCGCGATCAGCACGGCCAGCTCCGGCCGCCACTTGACGGCCGTGTGCACGAACGACATCGCGATCGAGACCGACTGCGCGACCATCGACACGAAGTCGATGCTCTGGAGCACGCGCAGCGACGCCCGAAAGCGGTACAGGCAGAGCACCGTCACCAAGAGCAGCAGCGTGGTCACGAGGTGCGCTGGGAAACCGGCCTGGGTCAGGAATCGCGCGACCTCCTCGTGATTGTCGCGAGCTATCACCAGCGGTACGGCGACCAGCAGCACGATCCACATCCCGACCGCGATCGATAGATTCAAGCGCAGACGTCGCTGGAAGAAGTCGCGCACCTCCTCGGGCGAGCCCGGCAGCGGCACCGGCGACATGCCGAGCACGCTGCGCAGGCCGAACGGACCTCCGAGCAGCGTGGCGAGGAAAGGCAGGCGCCCGCCCCGCGCCGAACGCGGCGGTCGCTCGGGGGACGGTGCGTTGGGCGCGGCCATCGGGGCGACTCCGCCGACTACCCTAGTCCAAGCCCTGCGCTCTTGCCCCCGTCGATCAGGCAGGCGGCCGCGCGTTCGGGCGCTAGGACGGCTTTTTGTCGTCCAGGACCTCGCGCACGCGACGCGCCAGCGCCTCGGGCAGCCAAGGTTTCGGCAAATAGGCGATGTTGGCTTCGAGCTCGCCGTCGTTCACGATCGCCGAGTCGGTGTAGCCGGACATGTACAGCACCTTCATCTCGGGGCGCAGGCCCGAGAGGCGATCGGCAAGCTCCCGGCCGCTCATCTGCGGCATGACCACGTCGGTCAAGAGCAGGTCGATAGGCTGCGGGTAGCGCTCGCAGGTGAGCAGCGCCTCGCCCGCGTTGCGGGCTTCGAGCACCTGGTATCCGTAGCGGCGCAGCACCTCGCGCGCCGCGGCGCGCACGTCGTCCTGGTCTTCCGTGAGCAGCACCGTCTCGCTGCCCGAGAGCTCGGTCGGCGCCTGCTTTTCCTGGGGGACGTCCTCGACCCCGTCGGCTTGCGGCAAATACAAGCGAAACACGCTGCCGTGGCCCGGTTCGCTCTCGACCACGATGTGACCGCCGCTCTGCTTGACGATCCCGAACACCGTCGCAAGCCCGAGCCCCGTCCCCTTGCCCTTCTCCTTGGTCGTGAAGAACGGCTCGAAGATGTTGGCCTGCGTCTCGCGATCCATACCGACCCCGGTGTCCGCGAAGGTGACCATCACGTACGGCCCCGGACCAACCCCGACTCGATCCGGATCGTCGCTCGCGAACGAGCCGTCGAGCTCGACGTTTTCCGTGCTGATCCGGAAGGTCCCGCCGTTCGGCATGGCGTCGCGCGCGTTGACCGCCAGGTTCATCACGATCTGGTCGATCTGTCCCGGATCCGCGCGCACGCGGTGCAACCCCCCGGCGAGCTCGACCACGAGCTCCACGTCTTCTCCCAAGAGCCGCCCGAGCATGCTCTCCGACTCGCGCAGCACGCCGTTCAGGTCCAGCGTGCGCGGCGCGAGCAGCTGCTTTCGGCTGAATGCCAGGAGCTGCCGCGTCAGATCCGCGGCGCGCGTCCCGGCCTTGTTGATGGCCTCCACGTCGGGGCGCATCGGATCGTTCGGGCCGAGATCGGCCATGATCAGCGAGCTGTAACTCAGGATCACCGACAGCAGGTTGTTGAAGTCGTGCGCGACGCTGCCCGCCAGCCGCCCGATGGCTTCCATCTTCTGCGCGTGCCGGAGCTGGTGCTCGAGCTTGCGCTGCTCGGTGATCTCGCGCGTGATGCCGACGATGCCGACGACCTCTCCGATCACGTTGCGGATCGGCGCCTTGGTCTCGGAGAACCAGCGCTCGCGACGGCCTCGGCGATAGACGCGCACCACGTCGCGCACCGGCAAGCCGCTCATCAGGATGCCGCGCTCCTCCGACTCCACGCTGAACACGTCCGTGCCGCTCGCGTCGAGCTCCCCGAGCCGCTTGCCGACCAGCGCCTCGGCATGATCGAAACCGAGCAGCGACGAACACGCCGGGTTCACCCGCACGAAGCGCAGGCTCGCGTCCTTGAAGTAAATCCCGTCGGGGATGTTGTTCAAGAGCTCGTGCAACAGGCGCCGCTCGTTGTCGAGCTGGCGGCCGAGCCGGTACTGCTCGGCGGCGTGCCGCACCTTCTCCTCGAGATCCATCGGATTCCAGGGCTTGGTGACGTAGGCGAAGATCTGCCCGTCGTTGATGGCGCGGATCACCGCCGACAGGTCCGCGAAGCCGGTGAGCAGGATGCGCTTGGCGCCCGAGGTGTCGCCGAGCTTGGACAAGAGCTGGTCACCAGTCATGCCGGGCATGCGCTGATCGGTGATCACCACCGCGATGTCGCGCTCTCGCGACATCAGGTCGAGCGCGTTCTCCGCCGAGCCGGTTTTTACGACCGCGAACTTGTCCGTCAACAGATCTTCGAGCGCGACGAGCACTTGGGGCTCGTCGTCGACGACGAGAACGCGCTCCTTTGCCGGTGACTGCATCTTCAGCTCCTGATTCCAGCCTCGAACGGGATCCGGATCAACGCCGTCGTTCCGCCGCGCGGCGCGTCCGCTAGGGTCAGCTCGCCACCGTGCTTCTGGACGATGGCGTAGGTGATCGACAGGCCGAGCCCGGTGCCCAGCCCCACGGGTTTGGTGGTGAAGAAGGGCTCGAACACGCGCTCGCGGATCTTCGGTGGGATGCCGGGGCCGCTGTCGGTGATGCGGATCGAGTAGCCCTGCTCGTCGAGGCCGGTCGCGATCTCGACCGTGCCCGGGCCCTCGACGGCGTCGATCGCGTTCGCGACCAAATTCATGATCGCCTGGTTCAACAGGCCGGGGTAGCAATCGACGCGATCGTCGGGCTGAAATCGCGTCTCCACCCGGATCCTCTGCCCGGTGCGGTGGCGCAGGATCGTGAGCACCGACTCCACGCATTCGCTGAGGCTCGCGTGCTTGCGCTCCCCCTCGTCGAGCCGCGAAAACGTGCGCAGCTTCACCACCAGATCGGCGATGCGCTCGAGCCCGGTCGACATCTCCTTCAGCCGATCCTTGGCGCGCGCCCACGACTCCTGGGCGGGCGTGCTCAGGGTCTGGCCGCTCTCGGCCTCGACGTTGCGCAAGCACTTCTGAACCGTCTCGAGGTGGCTCGTCACGAACGACAGCGGATTGTTGATCTCGTGCGCGACACCCGCCACGAGCTCGCCGAGCGACGCCATCTTCGCCGATTGAACGAGCTGGGCCTGCGCGGTCTGGAGCTCGTCGTACGCGTGCTCGAGCTCGCGCTTGCTCTTTTGCACCTCGCGCCGGCTGGCGTAGAGCTCGAGGAACACGCCGACCTTGCTGCGCAGGATCTTCGGGTTCACCGGCTTGAACAGGAAGTCCACCGCGCCCGAGCCATAGCCGCGCAGCACGCGCTCCTCGTCGCGATTGGCCGCGGTCAGGAAGATTACGGGGACGTCACGCGTGGCCGGGTTCTGCCGGGCGTAGCGCGCGACCTCATAGCCGTCCATCTCCGGCATTTGCACATCGAGCAACATCACAGCGAACTCGCGGCGGAGCAAGAGGCGGAGCGCCTCGTTTCCCGAGCGCGCGAGCGCGAATTCACACCCCATGCCCTCGAGCAGCGCCTGCATCGCGACCAGGTTGGCTTCCACGTCGTCGACCACGAGCACGCACGGCAGGTCATCACCCGCGTGGGTTTCCGCCTCGTGGTCGACACCGACCAGCGTCACGCTCTTCCCCTGTGCTTCGATCCCAACCTGGATGCTCGCTTCCACCAGCGCGGTTTTCCCCTGCTTCGTCTCGAGGCAGCGGAGGAAGTTCCGCGGTGGATTTCGAAGCTTTGCCTCGAGCCCCCGACCAATCAAGGCCGAGCGCGCTCGAAGGCCTGTTTTCATGCGGTCGTGTGCGATGTTCTCGCGAACGCCTCGGACTGAGAAACGGCTGCCCGTGGCAATTTTGAAGCCACTTTCACCCCTGTCTCGTGATGGAATCAGCCGAGACAGTGGATTGTTTCGCGGCGCGCGGAAACCAGGCCGTTATCGCTCCCAGCAAGCGCTCGGCGTCGAGCGGCTTCGTCAAGTACTCGGTCGCGCCCGCCTCCAGACAGCGCTCGCGCTCACCCTTCATCGCACGAGCCGTCAAGGCGATGACGGGCAAACTACCGAACCGCGGGTCCCTTCTGAGCTCGCGCATGGCTTCGTAGCCATCCATTTCCGGCATCATGATGTCCATCAGCACCCCGTCGACGTCGGGGTTCGCCGCCAGCACGGCGAGCGCTTCTTTGCCGGTGTCCGCGACCAGGACCGAGGCACCCCTGCCCCGCAGCAGCGCAGAAAGCGCATACACGGTGCGCATGTCGTCCTCGGCCACCAGGATCTTCATGCCCGCGAGTGAGACATCCGCACCCGGTCGCGGCCGCTCGCTCGGTCGGCGCTGGGCGGGCGCCGGGGCGTGCACCTGGTGGACGAACAGCCGAACTTCGTCGAGCAGCCGGTCGCTCGAGCGCTCGTCCTTGACGATCACCGCCTCGGCGTAGGCCTCGAGCTCGCGGGTCTCGCGCTTCGAGAGCGAGCGCCCCGTGTGAACGAGCACGCGGGGCATGTGCTCGAGCGGGGACTTTCTGAGCTCCTCCAGCAAACCGAGCCCGTCTAGCCCCGGCAGCCCGAGGTCCAGGATCATGCAGCCGTAGTGCTCGGCGCGGATCGCGGTGAGCGCCTCCTCCGCGCTCTGAACGTGGCTCACCTCGAAGTCTTCACGCTGGAGCAGCTCGCGCAGCGACTCACCCTGCGCGGCGTCGTCCTCCACGATCAGGATCTTCGAGCTGCTCTCGCCCGGCGCGACGAGCAGCGCTCGCACTGCACCGGCGAGGTCCGCGTGCGAGACCGGCTTGGTCAAATATCCGACGGCGCCGAGCCGGAGCCCGCGCTCGGCGGCTTCCACGGCGGTCACGAAATGCACGGGGATCGAGCGGGTGCGGGGATCGTTTCTGAGCTTGTCCATCACCGCCCAGCCGTCGGTGTCCGGCAGCCGAACGTCGAGCACGATCCCGACCGGCTTCCGCTCGCGAGCGATCCTGAGCCCTTCGGCGCCGGTGTTGGCCACCACGGCCTTGAGCTTGCGCGCGTGGATGATCGACACGAGCTGCTCGGACAGCACCAGGTCGTCCTCGATCACGAGCACGTACAGCTCGCTCGGTGCGAGCGTCGCGCGGTCGTCGAGCCCCGGGGACGGCAGCCCGCTCGAGCGCGCCGGGGGGGCCACCGAAATCGGCCGCTCCGGCAGGTAGCACGTGAACGTGCTGCCCTTGCCGGGGCTGCTCTCGACGCGCAGATCTCCGCCGAGCAGCTGCGCGGACTCGCGGGCGATCGCCAGGCCGAGGCCCGTGCCGCCGTGACGGTGAGTCTGAGCCTCGAGCTGCTCGAACGGCGCGAACACGCGCTCCTGCGCTTCGAGCGGGATGCCGATCCCCGTATCGGTCACCGAAAACGCGATCCAGCGCCGCTGCCCGCCCGGCTCACCGAACAGCGCCGGCGAGGCCGAGTGGATCTTGAGCCGCACCTCGCCGCGCTCGGTGAACTTGATGGCATTGCCCAGCAGGTTCGTGAGGATGCGCTCGACGCGCTGCACATCCATGCACACCGAGGCCGGCAGCTCGGGGGCGAGCTCGGCCTTGAGCGCGAGGCCCTTGTCCCGCGCCAGCGGCTCGAAGACGCGCCGCGCGTAGGCCACGAACTGCTCGAGCTCCACCTCTTCGAAATGGACGTCCTGGCGCCCGGACTCGATCTTGGCGAGGTCCAGCACCTCGTTGATCAGGCCGAGCAGGTCCTGACCCGCGTCGTGGATGGTGAGAAGCTGCTCGACCTGCTTCTCGTTCAAATTGCCGGGCTCGTTCTCGGACAGGAAGTGCGAGAGCAACAGCATGCTGTTGAGCGGCGTGCGCAGCTCGTGCGACATGTTCGCCAGGAACTGCGACTTGTAGGCGCTGACCTTGGCCAGCTCTTCGACCTTTTGCTGCACGCGCTGGCGGGTCGTCTCGAGCTCGCTGTTTCGGGCCTCGAGCTCGCGGCGTTGCTCGACGAGCTCGTCGTTCGTGACGCGCAACTCCTCTTGTTGAGCCGTCAGCTCCTGGTTGTTGCGCCGGAGCTCCTCCTCGCGGATCGCGAGCTGCTCGGCGAGCGACTGGCTCTCCTCGAGCAACTCGTGCAGCTTTTCGCGCGAGCGAGCGGCTTCCAGCGCCATCACCAGGTTGCGGCGCACCAGGCGCAAGAGCTCGCGCACCTCGTCCGAGCAAGGCTCCCACAGCGCGAGCTCGATCACGCCGATCGACCTTTTCTCCTGCCACAAGGGGACGATCACCAGCGCCTTCGGCCCGGCGCTGCCGAGGCCCGATTGAATCGGGAAAAACCCGGGCGGGACCTGGTCCACCACCGTCAAGTCTTCGGAGCGGGCTGCCTGGCCGAGCAACCCCTCGCCCTGGCGGAAGCTCGCCACGCCTCCCGGGCTCTGGTCCGTGGGCAGCGCGAAGCTGCTCTGCAAGCGCAGCGTGCCGTCCTCGCCCGACAGGTACAGAGCACCGGCGCGGGCGTTCACCGCGCGCGCGAGGAACGTCAGCGCGCGCTCGGCCACCGTCGCGAGGTGCAGCTCCCCCATCAGCTCGGCAGACAGCCCGGCATGCGCGGACTTGGTCCGATCCAGCCGGTCGCGCTCGTCGCCGAGCCGGTTCAGGTTGTCTGCCATCCGGTTGGCGTCGAGCGCGAGTCGGCCGAGCTCGTCGTCCAGCTCTACCGGGACGGGCTTCGTGAAATCCCCGGTGGAAAACCGCGAGAGCCCGGCGGAGATCGAGGCCAGGCCGCGCAACAGCCCACGGCTCGCCCACGACGACAGCGCCACCACGAACAACAATCCCACCGCGCCGATCACCGCGCGGTAGGCGTTGACACGGATCGTGGCGTTGCGGACGCTCCCGAGCGCTTGCGTGAGCTCGTGCGGGCGAAGCTGAGCGGCGCGTTGGATGGCAGCTTGTGTCCGCGTGTACGTGGTCTGGACGCGCTGCATGTCCTCGACCAGCTTCTCGCCGGTCTCGCCCGCGATCAGCCGCTCGGAGACGTCGCGCGCAGCCTGGTAATAGTCCTGGACGGCCCAGCGCAGGGCGGCGGCGTCCCCGGGCTCGAGCGCGTTCTTCGAGGCCGAGAGCAACCCGAGCATGTGGTTGCGGGTGTTTTCGGCCTCCGCGAGCGTGGCGCGGTCTTCGGCCGCGACCGCGTCCTGAAAATGCTGGCGCAGGTGCTCGAAGTCCCGCTCGAGCTTGGGCGCGAGCTCGAGCTTCGGCACCAGCCGGCTCTCGATCGTCGTCAGGTTGGTGAGCTGCGAAAACGTGGACACCAGGCTCACGCCGACCAGCAGCAAGAGCGAGATCGTGGTGCCGCCGATGATCAATCGCAGCTTTGCGCGCAGGGATGCTTTCACGTCAGGTCACCCGCAGCACCCGCGCGTTGCCCAGTTTGGCGCCGCCCGAGACGTATCCGACCGCGCCGGGTCTGGAGCTCACGTAGCGCAGCACGGCCTCGTCCGAGTCGAGCTCGGGCGGCGGCACGCCGCGCCCCGAGAAGATCCGCTGTTGCCAGTAGCTGCGCACGGCAGCCACCGAACGCTGCAGCACCCGCTCGGAAAACGCCTTCCTCGCCGCCGAGTCGAAGCGAAGATCGACGGGAGTGACGGGCGAACCGTCCGGCCAGCGCGTCGTGCGTTTCAAGAACGCATCGGCCAAGAAACCGCGCGACGCCGAGTCCGACGGGTGCTCGGGGTGCGTCACGACCACGAACTCTGCCGAGGTCTCGCCG
>JALYWZ010000714.1 GCA_030852505.1 Myxococcota bacterium
TTGCAAAACCTGCCCGGCGTGGCGCGCCCCCCGTCGTTGTCCGGCGTGCTGATCGTGCGCGGCAACGGCGAGATGACGACGCCCGTGTTCGTCGACGGCCTGTGGCTGCCGACCATTTATCACTTCGGCGGCTTGTCGAGCGTGATCCCGACCGAGATGCTCGACGAGGTGAACTTTTACCCCGGCAACTTCAGCGTGAAGTACGGGCGCGCGCTGGCCGGCGTGGTCGACGCGCACCTGCGCGAGACCCGCGAGGACGGCCGTTACCACGGCCTTCTGCAGCTCGACCTGATCGACGTGCGCGCGGTGGCCGAAGGCCCGATCCCCGGGCTCCCAGGTTGGAACTTCATCGGCGGTTTCCGGCGCAGCCACGTCGACGCCTGGCTCACGCCGCTGCTCGAGGGCGAGGACACGCAGATCAAGGCCGCGCCGGTTTACTACGACTACCAGCTGCTCGCCGACACGCGGCCCACGGAGCGCAGCTACTTCCGCGTCGGCGTGGTCGGCTCGGACGACCGCTTCCGGATCATCGACGCGAGCTCCGCGACCGGCGGGCAGATCTCGAGCATCGACTCATCCTGGGGGATCGGTACGATCTACGAGAACAGCCTGAGCGACCAGCTGTCGCTCGAGCTCACGACCTCGCTGGCCCGGCTCCACCAGCGCTTCGAGGTGAGCACGATCCTGGTCGACACCGTGGCCTACGGCACGATCTCGCGGAGCGAGCTCGAATGGCGGTTCTGGGACCGAGCCAAGCTGCGCTTCGGCTACGACGTGCTGATCGCGCCCTACTCGGTGGAGGGTCAAGTGCCGGACGACCCGGGGCCGAGCGCGCCGGCGGTCGGCCCATTCGTGACCAGCCCGCCGCGGCGCTTCGACGAATCGAACGTCTTCTTCCAGCCGGCGATCTACGGCGAGTTCGAGCTCGCGCCGAGCTCGCGCACGCAGGTCGTCTCCGGCGTGCGCCTCGACTACACGCACGACACCGGGCGCTTCGACGTGAGCCCGCGGCTCACCGCGCGCTACGAGCTGGTCCAGGGCTTCCCCGGGACCACGCTGAAGGGCGGCTCCGGCCTGTTTTTCCAGCCCCCGGGCCTCGCCGAGGTGGTCCTGAGCGACGACCAGTCGCTGCGCTCGATGCGCAACTGGCAGAACTCGCTCGGCGTGGAGCAAGAGCTGACCGAACAGCTCGAGCTGTCGGTCGAGGGCTTTTACAACCTGCTCGACAACCTGATCACGCGCCGCCCGGACGAGCGCGGCGTCCTCGTCTACGACAACAGCGCGACCGGCCGCATCTTCGGCGCCGAGCTGATGCTGCGCTACAAGGCGGACGAGCGCTTCTTCGGCTGGGTCTCGTACACCCTGTCGCGCTCCGAGCGGACCTGGATTCCGGGCGAGCCGTCGCGTCTGTTTTACCTCGATCAGCCGCAGATCTTGACCGTGCTGGGCAGCCTGGATCTCGGGCGCGGCTGGGAGTTCGGAGCGCGCTTCCGCTACGTCAGCGGGAACCTGTACACGCCCTGCAACGGCGGGCTCTACAGCGCGATCGCGAGCTCTTACCTGTGTCTGAACGGCTCCATCAACAGCGAGCGGCTCGCGCCGTTCCACCAGCTGGACGTGCGCGTCGACAAGCGCTGGGTGTTCCGCGGCTTCACGCTCGGCGCGTACCTCGACCTGATCAACGCCTACAACCAGTCGAACCCCGACTTCATCGACTACAACTACGACTACACGCAGAGCCAGTCGGTCACCGGCAGCTTGCCGATAGTCCCGAGCCTCGGTATGCGGGGAGAATTCTGATGCAGAAGGCCTCCGAGCTCGGCCTCCTCGCGCTCTTGTGCGGCTCGCTCGCGGGCTGCGGCGAGGGCTTCGATTCGCCGTCGAAGGTCCAGGGCCTGCGCGCCTTCGCCGTGCGCGCCGAGCCGGCCTCGGGTGTTCCGGGGCAGAGCGCGACGCTCGAGCTCTTGCGCGGCGATCGCCAGGAACCCGACGGCGAACCCGAGCGCGAGGTCGAGGTGGCCTGGCTCGGCGGCTGCCACGCCCCCCCGAGCCGGCAGTTTTTCGACTGTTACCCGCTGCTGGTGGAGATCGCGAAGCGGCTCGAGCCGCGCGTGCTCGACACGCCGGAAGAGCGCTTTCCGAGCGGCATCTTCGGGATCGGCGAGCGCTTCCAGATCGAGATCCCCGAGGACGTGCTGGAGCGCACGCCGCGGCTCGAGACCGATCCCGTCCACTTCGCGCCCTCGTTCACGTTCTTCGCGGTCTGCGCGGGCGAGCTCGTGCCGCGCCCGGACCTCGGCGATCGCGTCCCGCTCGGTTGCGTCTCGAAGGGCACCGGCGAGCCGGTCTCGAAAGACGATTTCGTGATCGGGTTCTCGACGCTCTACACGCTCGAGGGCGCGGCCAACGAAAACCCGGAGCTCACGGGTCTGCGCTTCGACGGCGGGCTCGTGACCGAGGCGAGCTGCGAGGCGGACACCGATTGCGAGCCGCTCGAAGGCGCGCCAGAGCTCGAAATGGCCTGCGCGCCGTCCTCGCGTTGCGCGCCGGTCGTGCCGGTCTGCGCGGAGGGCTGCCCCGGGCACCAGGTGTTGCCGCTGATTGAGAGCTCGAGCGCGGAGCGTTTGCCGAACGAAGACTACTCCGAGGTGGTGTGGGCGAGCTTTTTCGCCAACGCCGGGGAGTTCGCAAAAGAAGCGCAGCTCGTCAACGATCGCACGAGCGGCTGGGTCTCCGAGTTCGCCTCCAAGTGGAAGCCGCCGAAGCGGCCGGGGACGGCCCGCATCTGGGTCACCGTCAACGACCAGCGCGGCGGAGCGGCCTGGTCGACGTTCGACGTGATCGTGCGCTGACCCGAGCCGGGCGTCGTGGGGCTCAGATACCGGGGATCACCCGTTCAGAAATCGATCGCGGCCTTGATCTGGGTCGGGCCGATCGCGGCTCGGTAGCGGACCTTGGGAGCCGTGGCGCCGCGGTGCCGGCCCTGCGAGGCTTCGCTCGAGCTCGAGTTCGAGATCACGAGGATGGTGCCGAGCGCGATGCCCGCGCCGCCCACCGCGAAGCCGATCGTCGAGAGCGTGCCCTTGAGCTTCGCCGAGTCGAGCCGATCTTCTTCTTCCGGCGGGCAGAGGTCGTTCTTGCAGTCGAGGTCGTTCTTAGCGGACATGGCGGCGAGGCCGAAGCCGATGCCCAGGCCGAGACCGACGGCCCCGACGCCGTAGGCGACGTAGGCCGGAGCGTTGCTCGGCTGCTCCGGCGGCACGGCGTCGGAGTCGAAGCTCATGCCTTCGCGCGCGTGCGAGTCCGTGCTCGAGGCGGGCGCCTCGCCCGTCGCGGGCGCCGCCTGTTCGGCGTCGCTTTCTGCGCCGGGCGGCGGGGCGTTCGGATCGCGCTCGAGCTAGAGCGAGAACAGTGACTACTCGCCCGGGGCCATCACCGCGCGGGTCGACGCCATGAGATAGCC
>JALYWZ010000715.1 GCA_030852505.1 Myxococcota bacterium
CCCGAGTCCGGCGTGAAGCGCGAGTTGCCATCGGCTTCGGAGCAGCCGGCGAGCGCGAGCCCGGTCAGCGCGAAGCCCGCGCCGGCGAGGAGCCGCGCGAGCGCGGTGTGTAGCGACGTTCTCAAACTTTCTCGTTCCGTCTCGCAGCAGACGGACGCGATGGTCCGCCCTTAAGGCAAGCAAGTCGTGAGCGAAGAGACCCAAGGTGTTGCGCAATTCTCGAACCGCGCAAGTTCCGGCACAACTTGCGCGGTTGACGCGCGCCGAGCCCGCATCGCCGTCGTGAGCTGCGCGGACACTTCGTGGAAACCCGCGCCATCCGCATTGTATGGAATCACCTCGATTGGTAGGTTGATGCCGCACACCGCTCGGCGGCATACTCGCCGAGGCGCACGCGACCCCGAGCATCCGACGTGAAGCTCAAGCTCTCGAACAGCCCGCTCTGGCGGTGGTTCTTCACGGCGCTGCGCCGGCACCCCTGGCACTCCGCCGCGATGGTGGTGCTGAGCGTGCTGAACTCGATCGCCGACGGGCTCAGCGTCAGCCTGCTGATCCCATTTTTGATCATGCTCTTCGGGGGTGGCGGAGAAGCTCCGGCGCCAGGCAGCTTCGAGAGCGCGCTGCTCGTCGTCACCGAGCTCGCGGGCAAGGGCCACGAAATCACGGTCGTCTCCGGGCTGATCGTGGCGCTGGTCGCGTTCCGCAGCGGCGTCGCCTACGTCGAGGGGCTGCTCTCCAACTGGATCAGCGGCAAGATCAGCTGCGATATCCGCTCCAGGATCCACGAGAACCTGCTGCGCGTGAACTTCGAGTACGTGTGCGTCAACGACAACGGGCGCCTGCTGAACGCGCTGGACGGCGAGGCCTGGTCGGCGACGGACGCCATCACCACCGTGTTCGGGCTGTTCACGAGCCTGTGCATGGCGCTCGTGTTCTCGACGATCCTGCTCCTGCTCTCGTGGAAGCTGACGATCGTCGTGGTGCTGCTGGTGGTCGTGGCTTCGGCCGTGACGCTGGTCTTCGATCGCAGGTTGCGCGGCATCAGCGTGCAGTCGGTCACCGCCGCCGAAGATCTGTCGGAGCGCGCGATGGAGCTCTTCAGCGCGATGCGCATGACGCGCGCGTACGGCCGCGAGCAATTCGCGCAGCGTGGCTACGATCAGGCTTCGCGCCGGCTGTTCGAGATCTCGATGCGGCAATGCCGCGTGGCCGGCGGCGCGGACATGCTGCGCGACGTGCTCTACGCCGTAAACTTCGTGATCGTGATCTTCGTGGCGCTGGCGCTCGGCATCGGCGGCGCGACGATGATTGCCTATCTCGCGCTACTGCACCGGCTGCAGCCGCACGTGCGCGCGATCGACGAGGCCCGCATGGAGCTCGTCTCGCTCGGCGGCTCGATTGACACGGTAGCCGCGCTGCTCGCGCTCTCACCCTGGAGCCCGGGCTCGGGCCGGGAGCTCCAACCGGACACCGTCGAGGCCGGGGTTCGCTTCGAGCGCGTGAGCTTCGCCTACTCGGGCAAAGACCTGGAAAAGCGCAACGCGCTGGACGAGGTGTCTCTCGACTTCCCGGTAGGAAAGATGACGGCGGTCGTCGGCTGGTCGGGCGCCGGCAAGACGACCTTGATCAACCTGCTGTTCCGCTTCTACGACCCGAGCTCCGGAAGCATCACGCTGAACGGCGTCCCGCTCCAGCAGCTGGACCTCGACTGGTGGCGGAGCCAGCTCTCGATCGCCGGCCAGGATGCGGAGCTGATCGGCGGCACTATCCGCGAGAACATCGCCTACGGTAAAGAAGGCGCGACGTTCGCGGAGATCGTGGACGCAGCCAAGCGTGCGAGCGTCCACGATTTCGTGAGCTCGTTGCCGCTCGGCTACGAGACACGCGTCGGCAGCCGCGGCGTCCTGCTCTCCGGGGGGCAGCGTCAGCGCATCGGCCTGGCGCGCGCACTGCTGCGCCGCCAGGGCATCCTCGTGCTGGACGAGGCCACGAACTCGCTCGACAGCATGACCGAGGCCGAGGTGCTGCGTTCACTCGAAGAGCTACGCGATCGGATGACGATCATCGTGATCGCGCACCGGCTGAGCACGACGCGCAGCGCCGATCAGGTGATCGCGCTCGCCGACGGCAAGGTGGCCGAGGCCGGCACCCCGGCGGAGCTGCTGCGCAGCAGCGGTCTCTACTCCAAGATGGTTCAGCTCCAGGACCTGGCGGAGCTTCGGGGGTTCGCCCTCAGACCGGTGGATCCCGAGCCACTGACCAACTGAGAGAAGCCTCGCTCAAAGGTCGAGACCGCTCACCCGGGCGAGCCGCTGCCTGAGCGTGCGCAGCGGCGGCATCATCCACGGCGGCGCGTACTGCCGCAGCGTATTCTTGGCCATGGACAGCGCAGCGCGCGGCGCCGTGTGGATGAGCTCGTTCACGCGCGAGCGGTAGGGCCACAGCTCTCGGTCGAGCGCTTGCAGGAGCTCGCGATCGGCGACGCCACGCTTCTGGCAGTAGTCTTCGAGCCAGAGCAGGTAGCGCCGGCGCGCCGGGTGTAACCCATCAGGGTGATACTCGCCGGAGGCGACGCCCTGGTGACAGCAGGAGCCAGCGTGCTGTCGGTAATGGTCGAGGACCTCCGGGATCACGACGATCGGTCGGGCGAGCGCGATCTTGGACAGAAAGACCTGGTCCTCGTAGAGACCGCGAAACGAAGGCTCGAAGCCACCGATCGCCTCGTACGCTTCACGGCGGATCAGCAAGCTGCAGATGCCCGGCAAGCACGCGCCCCCCGAGACGAGCCACTCTCGAAGCACCCGCGGCGGCTCGAGCAGCACGTGCGTCGGCAGCCGCAGCTCTCCCGCGAAATCCTCGCTCGTATCGAGCCCTGCGTCGCCGGCCGCGGGCGGGCGCTGCGCCGCCCACGAGTACCAATACAAGGTGGGCCCGTACAGCATGCCGGCCTCGGGAAACAACGCCATCTCGCTGACGAAGCGGTGCAGCCGCTCGGGCAGCCAGATGTCGTCGGCGTCGAGGAACGAGACCAGGCGCCCCCGGCCGCTGGCCACGCCGTGGTTTCGCGACGCGCTCATGCCAAGATTTTCGTGCCCCGCGTGTTCCGTGTAGCGCACCAGGTTCGGAAAGCGCGCGGCGTAGCCCTTCGCGATGGCCGTGCTCTCGTCCGTCGAACCGTCGTCCACCAGCACGAGCTCGAAGTCGCGATAGGTTTGGGCGAGCACGCTGTCGATGGCCTCCTCGATGTAAGCCCGAGCGTTCAAGAAGATCATGACGACCGTGACGGTCGGACGATGCCCTGGGTTCATGCGCTTCCGTGGCGGAGTTTGGGGAGGTAGGCCGAGAGCTGGCTCGCAAAGCGATCGCCGCTGCGCTCGGTCACCTGTAGCCGAGGTAACCGCCAGCGGCTCGCGAGCGGCGTGACGGGTGACGGGCGGCTCGAGCACGCGAGCGCGAAGCC
>JALYWZ010000716.1 GCA_030852505.1 Myxococcota bacterium
GTGCGCAAGGCTGGGTTTCCCAGGGGTGGACTCCTCCTGGGGCAGGACTTGCTCGCTTCGATGGTGTCATCTCGTCTCGCTCACCTGCATCCTCATGCCGGCTTTGACCGGCGCTGCTTCCGATCTTCTTGTTGCCCGATCGCTCTGGGCCGTGAAGTGGGATTCTAGGTGGCGTTGAGCCCAGGCATCGAGCGCGTGAGGAGCCGGCACACCTCGAGGCAGAGCTGGTCCACGTCGACGGGCTTGGTCATGACTCCGGCGGCGCCCAACTGGCGGACGCGGGCGTGGATTTCGGGGTCACTCACCGCGGTCACGATCAGGACGGGCGTGCGCGTCACGAAGCGCTGCGCACCCGCGAGCACATCCAGCGCGGTAAACCCCGGCATCTGAATGTCGGAGACGATCACGTCGAACTTGTCGAGCGTGCCGTCTTCTTCCAGTGAGCCGGCCAGATAATCGAGGAGGATCGAGCCGTCCGCTGCCTCGACCACTTCGAACCCCGCTTCGGTCAGGGCGAGAGCGATCATCGGGCGCAGATCGGAGTCGTCCTCGGCGACGAGGATGCGGGCGGGGGCGCGACCTTTTGCCCCGGGGTCGGTGGCGAGCATGAGGTACCCAGTTTTCGAAGCAAGCCATGTGCCCCGAAGCAAGTCCCCAACTCTGCGGGGTGAACGCCGTGCGTGGTCGGGTTTTCGCGATGCAAACCACCACGCTGTCCCAAAACGACTCACTGACCGAGCAGCGAGATCAGCCGCGAGAGTGCTGCGTCGAGGGCGGGTTGTTCCGCGATCAGCACGAGCGGATCTTGCGCCAGCTCGCGGCGAATGTTCCGCGAGCGACCGAACATTCCAAGAAAGAGCCGCGCGGTGTCGTAGCGAAACTCCGGGCTCATCACCATCAACCCGTTCAGTGCACTGCGCAGCTTTGCCCGCGCAGCCGCGCTGGGCAGCGCGTCACCGGGAGCTCGCGCCCGAGCCAGCAGCGCCTCGAACCGACGCCGATCCAGGCGGTCGACCAGGAAATTGTTGAACAGGAACGCGAGCAGCACGGAGCGCGCCACCAAAGTGGTTCCGAGCTCGTCGAGCAGCTCGCCGATGGCCTTCTTCTTCGGCGTGCGATGCCGGTACGAGCTGATCGAAAAGAACCAATCGTGCAGCGGGCCCTCGACCGCGCAGGCTGCGAAGTATTCGGCGGTCATCGCGTACGACTCGCCGAGCATCACGCGCACCAGCGCGTTCGGCTCCGAGAACGCCGCGCGCACGTCGCGCGGACGCCCGAACAGCACGCGAAACGCCACCGCATGCGCGGATTCGTGCAGCAGGTAGTTCGGGACCGGGCGGTTCTTCGATAAATCGCGCAGCTCGAAATGCTCGGGCCGGATGTGCTCGAGGTGGAGCAGCGCCGAAAAGCTCGGGCGATAGGGGATTTCTCGCGCTGCCAGCAGCGAATCCAGGTGGATCAGCGGGAAGCCGAAATAACTTCGGGGGTCCCTCTGAGTGAAGCGAAACCCCGCCGCCAATGCGGCCTTTCGCACCCGCCGAAAGTAAGGGTTGTGAACATACAGGTACCCGTCGCCGAGGCTCTCGAGCAGCCGCTGCTTGCCGTGACAGCGATGCTGCAGCGAAATCAGCTCGGAGAGCTTCATCCGAGGACGCGCTCGGCGTGCGCGTACACGTTGAGGCGCTCTCCGCGCACGAACCCGACCAGCGTGACGCCGAGCGAGGCCGCGTAGCGCACGGCCAGCGAGGTCGGCGCCGAGACCGCGGCCACGATCGGCACGCCGCACGCCGCCGCCTTCTGCACGATCTCGAGGCTGGTGCGGCCCGACACGAACAGCACGTGCTCCCCCGGCGTGATCCGCCGGCGCGCCGCGGCGCCGAGCACCTTATCGACCGCGTTGTGGCGCCCGACGTCCTCGCGCGCCAGCACCAGCTCACCCTTCGGAGTGAACAAACCCGCGGCGTGCAGGCCGCCCGTGGTGTCGAAGGCCGATTGAGCACTGCGCAAAGCGAAGGGCATGGCGCGCAGCCCATCTGCGCTCACCGAAAGCGCCGAGCTCAGCGGAGAGAGCTCGAGCAGCGCCGCCGCGATCGTGGCCTTGCCGCAAACTCCGCAGCTCGCCGAGGCGTATCCGCTGCGCCGAAATCGCTCGATCGAGCGCTCGACCCCGGGTCCGAGCACGACCTGGATCGTGTTGCCGTCCGCCTCCGGCTCGCGCGCCGTGCTCGAGTGGCGAATCGATATCACCTGGCTCGCGTCCTCTACCGCCCGCTCGCTCAGCAGGTAACCGAGCGCGAGCTCTTCGTCGTGGCCCGGCGTGCGCATCAGGACCGCGATACCGACCCCCTCGATCTGGATCTCGAGCGGTTCCTCGTGCGCGACGCTGTCTTGCTCGAGGCTGCGCGCGGCGCCGTTCCAGCGCTCGACTTGAACACGGCGCTCGGCTGCGTCGTGCTCGTCCGGTTCGAAGCCGCCCGAGACGGTGACGCCGAGCGGGGGACTCGGAAGCGGCTTGGTCATTCGGCGGCCTCGCTGCTCGCAGCCGAAAGCGTGACCACGATCGACTTCGACGCCGGCGTGCGGCTCTCGTCGGCGTGGTTCTCGAGCGGCACGAGCGGGTTCGCTTCGGGGAAGTAGCAGGCCGCACAACCCCGCGGGATGTCGTAGGGCACGGCCCGAAACGCGGACACGCTGCGGCGCGTGCCCTGATAATGGCTGGTTATGTCGAGGCGCTGGTTCGGCTGGAAGCCGCGCTCCGCGAGGTCCTTCGGATTCACGAACACCACTCGCCGTTCGCCAGAAATCCCGCGATAGCGGTCGTCGAAGCCGTAAATCGTGGTGTTGAACTGATCGTGGCTGCGGATCGTGGTGAGCAGCAGCTGCCCGGGTTCGAGCGCGAGCTCGGGCAGGGCTTGCACGGTGAACTCGGCCTTGCCGCTCGCCGTGAGGAAGCGTCGTTCGCGGGGCCCGTTCGGGAGCTCGAAGCCGCCCGGCTCCCGCACCCGCTGGTTGTAACGCTCGAAGCCGGCGATGCTCCGCTCGATGAGCTCGCGGATCGCGTCGTAGTCCCCGGCGAGCTCGCTCCAGGGCACGGGCTCGGCGCCCAGCGCCGCCTCGGCAATGCCCGCCACGATCGCCGGTTCGGAGAGCAGCAACGGCGCGACGGGCTCGAGCGGCCCTTCGCTCTTGTGCACGACGCCCATCGAGTCTTCGACCGTCACGAACTGGATGCGGCCTCCGCGCACGTCGCGCTCCGTGCGTCCGAGACACGGCAGAATCAACGACGCCTGTCCCGCTTCGAGGTGCGTGCGGTTCAGCTTGGTGGCGACGTGCACGGCGAGCTTCACCTTTCGGAGTGCCTGCGCCGTACGCTGGCTGTCGCTCATGGCCGCCACGAAATTGCCGCCCAGGGCCAGGAATACGTCCACCTCGCCGCGCTCCATCGCGAGCACGCTGCCCA
>JALYWZ010000717.1 GCA_030852505.1 Myxococcota bacterium
GCCACCGCCACCGTGCGCGCGGCGCGAAAGTGCCGGCCGTACGGCGCGCGCGCGAGCCAGACGAGCAGCGGCAAATAGAAGCATGCGTTCAAGAAAATGCCGCGAGTCGGCCCGAGCGTGAGCATCACCAGGCTGCCGATGCCCGGCCCCACCAGCACGCCGAGGTAGCGCGCCGTTGCGTTCAGGCGCACGGCGCTCTTCAGCGCGGCGGGGCCGACGATGTCGTACAGCAACATTTGGCTGGAGGTGGACCAGAACACGCCCGCACAGCCGTGCAGCACGAGCAGCACCATCGCGTGCCACACCTCGAGCGTGTCGGTGAGGAACAGGTACCCCCAGGCGAGCGAGACGAAGGCGAACAGCGCGCCGCCGATCTGGATCAGGCGCCGCGAGTCGAAGCGGTCGTTCAACGCGCCGACCGGTAGCGAGAAGACCAGGAACGGCACCCAGTGCGCGATCACGGCGAAGCCGCCCAGCGCCGCCGAGTGAAACTTCTGGAACATCAGCCAGTAGCTGATGACGTGCTCGATGTTGTCCGCCATCATCGTCAGGAAGAACGTGACGAGGTAGGGGCGGAAGCCGGGAGCAGCGAAGGCCGCGAAGGCGCGTGGTCGAGGTGGCGAGGCAGGCGAAGAAAGGGTCAAGCTGCTGCGAGGTATAGCGTCTTCGTTGCTCGCGGGAGCGCGGTGTTTTCCCGGATCGGAGCCTACGGAGTGCTCGCTGGCTGCGTGACGCTCTCTGTCTCTGCGTTGAGCGCTTTGCCCTCGCGGCGGGGTGAAAGCAGCGGTGTGGGCTTCCAGGTGCTGCCGCGCACGAGGTCCCGACCGGCGTCGCGGCCGCCCGCCATTTCGAGCTCGAAGCGCTCGGCGTCGCGTCGGCGTACTTCGTTGCTGATCTGGAGGGCATCGGTCTCGGGCAGGCCGAGCTCGCGCAGGGCCGCGGCGCCGAACTCCATGGCCGACTCGAAGGTTTCACGGACCTGGTAGTCGACGCCGGCTTGCACGAGCTCGAGGGCGTGCTGGCGGTCGAAGGAGCGTACCAGCAAGCGTGCCTGGGGAAACTCGCTGCGCACGAGCTCGACGACGCGATTCGAAGCCTTTCGATCGTCGATGCAGACGGCGATCACGCGCGCCGTGTGCGCACCGGAGGCGCGGAGCACGTCGAGGCGGGTGCCGTCGCCGTAGTAGATTTTGAAGCCGAACTCGTCGGCGCTGCGGATCATCTCGACGTCGGAGTCGATGATGGCCACGTCGGCGTCGCGCGCGAGCAGCGCCTGACTCACGACTTGCCCGAAGCGGCCGAACCCGATCAAGAGCACGCTGCCCGCGAGGCCGTCCGCGGCTTCGACGCCCTCGAGCGAGACGGCGGCCTTCGGGGTCAAGCGGCGCAGCGTGATCACGAGCAGCGGGGTGAGCGCCATCGAGAGCACGACGACGGCGGTGAAGTTCGCGCTCGTGGCGGGGTCGAGGACGCCGTAGGCGACCGCCGCGGCGTAGAGCACGAACGCGAACTCTCCGCCCTGGGCCATGACGATCGCGCGGTCCAATGCCTCGGCGGGCGGCGAGCGGAGCAGGCGCGCGACGCCGTAAATCGTGAGCGCCTTGACGGCCATCATCGCCAGCACCAGGCCCGCGATCAGCGCGAAGTTTTGGCCGACGACGGCGAGGTCGAGCGACATGCCGACCCCGAGGAAGAACAAGCCCAGCAGGATCCCGCGAAACGGCTCGATATCCGCCTCGATTTGATGGCGGAACGCGGACCGAGACAGCAGCACACCGGCGAGGAAGGCGCCCATGGCCATGGACAGGCCGCCGAGCTGCATCAACAGTGCCGAACCAAGCACCACGAGGAGCGCGGCGGCGGTCAGCACCTCGCGCGCCTTCGCTGCCGCGAGCAGGCGAAACAACGGATTGAGCAGCCAAACCCCGACGACCACCACTGCCGCGAGGGCAGCCGTGCCCAACGCGAATGCGGTCCAGCCCGAACCGGACGCGGGCGAGGAAGCCGTTGGCGAGAGCGCTGCGACGATCGCGAGCAGGGGCACGATCAGCAGATCTTCGAAGAGCAGGATCGAGACGATGCGCCTCCCGCCCGGGAGCGCGATGTCACCGCGCTCCTCGAGCACCTGGATCACGATCGCCGTCGACGTGAGCACGAACCCCATCGCCCCGACGAAGGCCACGTTCGGTGGCAAGCCGAACGCGAGCGCGACGCCGGTGAGCAACGCGGTGCAAGCCACGACCTGCAGCGCCCCGAGCCCGAAGATTTCACGCCGCAGCCCCCACAGATGCGATGGCCGCATTTCGAGCCCGATCACGAACAGAAACATCACCACGCCGAGCTCGGCGACGTGCAGGATGCTGTGCGGATCGGAGACCCAGCCGAGGCCGAAAGGCCCGATCGCGAGCCCGCCCGCCAGGTAGCCGAGCACCGAGCCCAGCCCGAGGCGCCGGAAGATCGGCACCGCGACGACCGCGGCTCCGAGCAACCCCACCGTCGTGATCAACTCCTGCGTGCTTGCTTCGGCGGCCATCTTTCGTGGAGTTCTAGCCTCGTCCGCGGGCGAAGTCTCCACGGGCGCGCGGTGCTCGGGTAAGCTCTCGCCACCGTCCCATGCTCCCCGCCGCGCGCGTTTTGTTTCGTCTGGCTGTCCTGCTCGTCACGCTGCCCGGCTGTGTCGAGGGTGACGAAGACGGCTGCAGCGAGGCCAACGAGGTCGCGCAGCAGATCCTCGACCAAGCCGAGCAGGACGGCATCGCGCCCGAAAGCGTGTGCCAGGACGCCGAGCGTCCCGAGAAGTACGACGCGCTCTGCGAGCGGCACGCCGAGCTGATGGCGGAGTGCGACGACTGAGTGGAGGCGGTCGGCACCTCCCCCTGCCCGCGCGCAGCGGAGCGAGCACGGGCTTTGGGGGAGGTCGGCGAGCGAAGCGAGACGGGTGGGGGCAGCCAGTTCTAGAGCGTGACCGCCGTCAGGCTCCGCCCGTACTCGAGCAGGTAGTCGAAGGGGGCGTAGTAGTAGCCGCAGTCGCCGGCGTCTTCACCCCAGGAGTTTTTGAGTACGAAGTAGCCGCCGCCGGAGCCGTCGGGGGCCGCCGCCGGAAGGTCGGTGTTTTCGACCCAGCCGACGACCTCCAGCGCGTGACCACCGAGCGAGCTCTCTCCGGGGAGGTAAGTGACGTAGCCGTCGGCGCTCGGGCTCATGAAGCGATTGGTGACGTCCACGGCGACGACCAGCGGAACGTCGTAGTCGAGGAGCAGCTTGCCGAAGTCGAGGTTTCCGGCCGAGGTGCCGATCTCGGTGGCTTCGGACAGGCCGAAAGCGGCCGCGTTGGGCATCGGGTTCGGATGCGTGAACACACCGCCGACCACGATCTCGTCGCTCTGGAAGGCGTAGTCGGTGCACTCCTCGCCGAAGTAGCCGGTGCAGGAGCTCGGGTAGACGTTGCCGACC
>JALYWZ010000143.1 GCA_030852505.1 Myxococcota bacterium
GTTCCGGCCCCGTCGTATTCGGCGCCGCCCCCCGAGCCGGTGGCCGTTCCGCCGCGTCCGTCCTCGATCGGCGCGCCGCCGGCCCTGTCCTTCAATGGGCAGCTCGCGGACAAGCTCGTGGATCTGGGTCTGACTCAGGAGCAGATCACCGGGGTTTTGTTGCTGTCCCGCGAGGTCGTCGAGAAGGTGGTCTGGGAAGTGGTTCCGGTCCTGGCCGAGAGCTTGATCAAGGAAGAGCTCAAGCGCCTCACCGGGGAGTAAGCGAGAGAGCGACCGCCAACCCCGGGCTCGGCCGGCAAAGATCCCGCGGCGTTGTAGCGACGGGAACCCAAGTTCCCAGCCGATGCTAACTTCGCGCCCTCATGTCCGCCGAGCTCCCGAAAGCCTACGAACCTCGCGACGTCGAACCCCGCTGGTACGCATACTGGCTCGAGCACGGGGTCTTCAAGGCCTCGGTCGATCCGAACGACGAGCGGCCGGTCTATGCGCTGATGATGCCGCCGCCGAACGTCACCGGCTCGCTGCACATGGGGCACGCGCTGACCGGCACGTTCGAGGACGTGCTGGTGCGCCACAAGCGCATGCACGGCTTCAACGTGCTCTGGCAGCCGGGCATCGATCACGCCGGCATCGCCACGCAGACCGTGGTGGAGCGGAAGCTGCGGCGCGAGGGCATCTCGCGGCATGATCTCGGGCGCGAGAAATTCGAGGAGCAGATCTGGCTCTGGAAGGAGCAGAGCGGCGGGCGCATCGCGCAGCAGCAGCGCGTGCTCGGCTGCTCCGCCGACTGGGACCGTTCGAAGTTCACCATGGACCCCGAGCTGTCGGTGGCGGTGAAGGAGGCCTTCGTGCGGCTCTACGAAGACGGCCTCATCTACCGCGCCACGCGGCTCATCAACTGGTGCTCCGACTGCCGGACGGCGCTCAGCGACCTCGAGGTCGAGAACGAAGAGTCGAACGGCGAGATGTACGAGTTCGCCTACCCGGTCGCGGCGGAAGACGCGGGACAGGGTGCAGCCGAGCTGGTGATCGCCACGACGCGCCCGGAGACGATGCTCGGCGACACCGCCGTGGCCGTGCACCCCGACGACCCCCGCTACAAGCACCTGCACGGCAAGAAGCTGAAGCACCCGTTCGTGGACCGCGAGATCCCGATCATCACGGACGCGGAGCTCGTGGACATGAGCTTCGGCACCGGCGCCGTGAAGGTGACGCCCGGCCACGACTTCAACGACTTTGCCACCGGCAAGCGCCACGGCCTGCTCGAGATCAACATCCTGAACCAGGACGGCACGCTGAACGCCGAGGGCGGGCCGTTCCAGGGCATGACCGTGGTCGAGGCACGCAAGGCCGTGAAGCGCGCGCTCGAGGAGAAGGGCCTGGCTCGCGGCTCGAAGAACCACGTGATCCAGCTGCCGCGCTGCCAGCGCTCGCGCACCGTGATCGAACCGCTGATCTCGACGCAGTGGTTCATGAGCATGAAGCCGCTCGCCGAGCCGGCCCTCGAAGCCGTGCGCGACGGCACCACGCAGATCATCCCCGAAGAGTGGGTGAAGACCTACGAGCACTGGCTCACCAACATCCAGGACTGGTGCATCTCGCGCCAGCTGTGGTGGGGCCACCGCATCCCGGCTTTCCACTGCGACGCTTGCGCGAAGGTGACCGTAACGCGCGACGAGACAGCCGTGTGCCAGCACTGCGGCTCGAACCAGGTCACGCGCGACCCCGACGTGCTCGACACCTGGTTTTCTAGCGGTTTGTGGCCGTTTTCGACGCTCGGTTGGCCGAACCAGACGGCCGCGCTCGAGCGCTTCTACCCGACCAGCGACATGGAGACGGGCTACGACATCCTGTTCTTCTGGGTCGCGCGCATGATGATGATGGGCATCAAGTTCATGGGCAAAGCGCCGTTCAAGCGCGTGCTCCTGCACGGGATGGTCGTCGACGAGACCGGCGACAAGATGAGCAAGGTCAAGGGCAACACGCTCGACCCGCTCGACGTGATCCACGGCGCGGACTTCGACGCCGTAGTGCAGAAAGCCATGCCCGACGCGCCGCAGGCGGAAGCGCTCAGCAAGTTCAAGAAGGCCTACCCCTCGACCGCGCAGATGGGTAAGGGCTTCTCGGCATGCGGCGCGGACGCGCTGCGCTTCACGCTGTGCAGTTATTCGCCGCAGGCGCGGCGGATCGCGCTGTCTCCGGGGCGCATCGACGGCTACCGCAAGTTCTGTAACAAGCTCTACAACGCGATCCGCTTCGCGCTCCCTTACCTCGACGGGCTCGTCGCGAGCGAGTCCGTGCCGAGCGCGTCCTTGCCGCAGAACCGCTGGGTGCTGTCGCGGCTCGGCGCCGCCGTGACCGAGAGCACGCGCGGCATCGAGGGCTTCCGGCTCGACGAGAGCTCGGGCGCCCTCTACCACTTCGTGTGGGACGAGCTCTGCGACTGGTACATCGAGATGGTGAAGCTGGTGTTCCAGGGCGGGACCGACGACGAAAAAGCCGAGACCCAGCGCACGCTCGGGCACGTGCTCGAGACCACGCTGCGCGCGTTGCATCCGTTCTTGCCGTTCATCACGGAAGAGCTGTGGCAGCGCTTGCCGCGGCCCGCATCGCGCCCGGCGTCCATCGCCCTTTCGGCTTATCCCACCCGCAGCGACGGGCCGGAGTCCGAAAAGGACGAGCGGGAAATGGCCGTGGTGATGAAGGTGATCTCGGCCGCCCGCACGATCCGCAGCGAACACGAGCTCGAAAAGACCGCCAAGATCCCGGTCGAGCTGCGCGCCGATGCCGCGACCCGTGCGCTGCTCGCGCGTGAGAAGCGCTTCATCGACTTTTTGGTCGGCACCGAAGGCGCGAGCCTCGGTGAGCCCGGCGCGGAACGCCCCAAGGGCTCGGTGGTGAGCATCGCCTCCGGCGTGGAGGTGTTCGTGGGTCTGCGTGGTCTGGTCGACCCCAAGAAGGAGCGCGACCGGCTGGAAAGGCGCCTGAAAAAGCTCGAGAAGGACGTCGGGGTGCTCGAGAAGCGGCTCTCGAACCCGAGCTTCGTCGGCAGCGCCCCGCCCGAGGTCGTGAGCGAAGCGCGCGGCCAGCTCGAACAACTGAAGAAGCAGCACGAGCACTTGAACGAAGCCCTGAGTCGGGTCGACGAGCTCGGCTGAGCGAGACGCCGCAGCGCGCCAAGACTCGTCGGGAAAAACCCGCTCATGCGCCGAAACGTGCGCAGAAATTCCAGGACGAGTTGTGCAATCGCCGGGCTCGATCCTGGAATCGCGTTGCCCGGCTCGATTGCGTCCGTTAGGTTTTTTAGGACCAGGTGACAGGAACGCGCGAGATACAACCCTACGAGATGGATGACGGCGACGAAGACTCGACCGCCATCGTAGATCTGCGAGGGCTCTCACCGGTAACGCGGCGAGAGCCGAAGGACCGTCACCTGCTCGTGCGCCTGAACGGCGCGCAGATCGGCCACGTCACTCGCCTGCCTCAGACCCCCTGCCGCGTGGGCCGCGGCCAGGACTGCGAAGTTTGGGTGAACGACGACGGGATCAGCCGCAAGCACGCGCGGCTAGTCCCGCACGGCCGCGGTTACGTGCTCGAAGACACCGACAGCGCCAACGGCACCTTCGTGGCCGGCCAGCGCGTGCACCGCCACCCGCTTTCGGACGGAGATTTGCTGCAGTTCGGCCCGTCCGCCGTGTTCCGCTACGCGATCACCGATGCGAGCCAGGAAGCGCTGTTGCGGCAGCTCTTCGAAGCCAGCGTGACGGACGCGCTCACCGGCGCGCGCAACCGCGAGAGCTTCGACATGCAGCTGCGCTCGGAGCTCAGCTACGCTCGCCGCCACAAAGCGGACGTGTCGCTGATTTTGTTCGATGTCGATCACTTCAAGAGGGTCAACGACACCTACGGTCACCCGGTCGGCGACAAAGTCCTGATCGAGCTGTCGCGGACGGTCGCGATGACACTGCGCAACGAGGACGTGTTCGCGCGCTACGGCGGCGAGGAGTTCGCGATCGTGCTGCGCGGGATCGACGCCGCGGGCGCGCTAGCCGTCGGTGAGCGCGTGCGCGCCACCGTCGAACGGCTGCGCATCCAGACGCCGAAGAGCGTGCTCCAGGTCACGGTGAGCGTCGGGACCGCGTCGCTCGGAACGAGCTACGAGACCACGGCCGAAGAGCTGGTCTCGGCGGCGGACAGCCGGCTCTACGCAGCCAAGCACCAGGGCCGGAACCGCGTCGTGGGCGCCTGAACGGACGGGGTCAGGGCTCTCGGCCCTTGCCCGTCCCGCCCCGAAACACAGTAAGAATCCCGACTGTGTTTTGGCGCTCGAACGACCGCCCGTGCGGCCCCGTCACCCGTCCGCAAGCGCGGTCCCGCGTCCCGGCGCTCTGGCTCGGAGCTCCCGCGGCGGCGTTGCTCTCGGCCGCCCTGTCGTTGGTGCTCGCGGTGCGCCTGGCAGTGCACGGTGCGCTGCCATCCTGGCTTCCGTCAGGCGCGCTGATCGGAGCGGCGGGGCTCGCGTGTCTGGCAAGCGCGGTCTGGTTTCTGACTCGGCTCGGCGTGCTCGAGCTCGACGAGAGCGGGCTGTCGCGATCCTGGGCGCGCCGTCACGGCTTGTGGCTGGTGGGCGGCGCGTGGCTCGCGTACGCGCCGTGGCTCGGGAAGTCGTCGCTGATCGATCCGTGGGAGACCCACTACGGCGAAGTCGCGCGCGAGGTGCTGGCGCGGAGCGACTGGATCTCCTTCTGGTGGGCGCAGGACGGCTTCTTCTGGTCCAAACCCCCGCTGTCGATCTGGCTCGAGGCCGCGTCCTTTGCGCTGTTCGGGGTGCATTTCGAGCCCGATCACCTGCTGGATTCGCTGGGGCGCGCGCCCGCCGAGCCGGAGTGGGCGGTGCGCTTGCCGGCCTTGCTCCTGTCGCTCGCCGCGCTCTACCTGAGCTACCGCCTGGTGCGGCGCGGGTTCGGCCGCCGCGCGGCGCTCTACGGAGGCGTGGTGCTCGCCACGACGCCGTTCTGGTCGCTGCTCGCGAGGCAGGCCACCACGGACATGCCGTACGTCGCGTGTGCCACGGCCGCGATCGCACTCTTCGGCTGCGGCCTGTGCGCCGCTCCGGAGCTCTGCGTGTCGAGCTACGAGGTCGCGTTCGGGAAGCGAACGCTGCGGCTCGACGCCGGGCGGCTGGTGCTCGGCGCCGTCGCCGTCGCCGCGCTCGTGCAAATCGGTTACCTGGTTTCGCTGCATTTTGCGCTCGGCTCACACGGCCTGGCGCTCCAGAGCGACCGGTTTCTCCAGGGCTCGGGCGGCGGGAATTGCGCGCTTTCGCTGCCTTCCAACGCGCCGTGCGCGACGCTGCGCCCTGAGTTTCCCGCGCTTTCACCGGGGCTTCTCGCATGTGTCTGGAGCGCCGCGCTGATTGCGTTCGTCTGGCTCGAGCGGGACGAACGGCGTGTTCAGCGTTGGTGCTTCGTGGGCGCCTGGTTTGCGGTCGCGCTTGCCTTTCTCGCCAAGGGCGCTCCCGGTTTGGTCTTGCCGCTCGCCGTCGCCGGGGCGAGCTTGCTCGCGACAGGGCGGCTCCGCGAGCTCTCGCGGCTCGAGCTGCCGGCGCTCGTGCTGGTCCTGTTGGCCGTGGCCATGCCCTGGTACGCGCAGTCCTTCGCGCGGCACGGCATGCCGTTCTTCGATCGGTTGTTCCGCCACGACATGATCGATCGCGCCTTTTCGCACGTGCACGACACGAACGCGGGCGACGACGTGAGCCTCGGCTACTACCTGTGGCAGCTCGGCTATGGCTTGTTCCCGTGGTCTGGGCTGTCGCTGCTCGGATTCGTGGCGGCGCTCGGTGGCTCGCGTTCCAGTGGAGCGCGCGCCGCGCTCCGCAGCCTGCTCGCGCTCTGGTTCGCGCTGTGCTTCGCCCTGTTCTCGGCGGCGCTCACCAAGTACCACCACTACATTCTGCCGGCGGTGGTGCCGGCCTCGCTGCTCTCGGGGCTGCTGCTCGAGCGGGCTCAGTCGCCCTCGCAAACAGCTGCGCGGTCCGCAGCGCTCGGCCTGGGTGGGCTGACTGGAGCCGTCGTATTGCTCGCGGTGGGCCGCGACCTGTCGGTGAGCGGAACGGTCGACGGGCAGGCGCGCTTCCTGCACCTGTTCACGTACAACTACTCGCGCCCCTGGCCTCCGGCGCTGCAATTTCGAGGGCTGCTGTGGATCGTGGCGGTGAGCTTCGCCTGCGCTTCAGCGGCGTGGCTCTTACCGCGCCTGCGCCGACACGTCGTCGCTGCGATGCTGCTCGGCGCGGTCGGCTTCGCCCTGTTCCTCGTCGGCCGTTACCTGCCGCTCGCGAGCCCGCACTACGGGCAGCGCGAGCTATTGCTCGAATACTACGCCCGGCGAGCGAACCGCGCCGAGCCCATCCTCGCCTACCAAATGAACTGGAAGGGAGAGAACTTCTACACGGGCAACCGCGTGATCGTGTTCGTGAGCAGCGGGCAACCCTTCCACGACTACCTGCGCGAGCTCGAGCGCTCGGGCCGCCGCACGTTCTTCGTGATGACCGAGCACCGCCGTCGTGGTTCGCTCGAGAGCGACCTCGGACGCGTGCGCCGCTTCGAGCGGCTCACCACGCCCCAGCAGAACAACAAGTTCTTCCTCGCGCGCGTCGAGCTCTAGCCGGCGCTGGCTGGCCGCGCAGCAGCACCACAGTGTTCCAATACGGTGAGCAGCAGGGTTTTATGCTCACTTCAGAATACTCGCTGCGGTAAAACTTCTTGCTGCGGCGGAACGCCCGTCCTAACTCCGCGAATGCTCTGAGTGGTCCGAGTTACTAACTCGGAAATTTCGCTGCCGCTGGAGGAATGCCCGTCGTGTTGCGCCCTGTCCTTCGCATATTGGCGTTGGTCGTCACTTGCATCTTTCCGTTAACCGCTCTCGGCGCACCTCCGGTCGAGGTCATCACGCTGGACGAAGAGCCGACCCCGAATCCCACCGGCCCCTCGAGCACTCCCGGTCCGGCCCAGTCCGCTCCGAAAAAGAAGAAGAAGAAAAAGAAGCGTCGGGCTTCGGAGCCGAAGAAAGTCGAAGAGACCGAGGACGAGGCGGACGACGAGTCCGAGGAAGCAGCGGCCGACGACGAGGAAGCGGACGAGGAACCGGCTGCCAGGAAGAAGAAGAAAAAGCGGCGGGCCGACGACGAGGCCGAGACCAAGAAGGAGCCCGAAGAGCCCGAAGAGCCTCCGGTTCCGGTCGAGTGCATGCCCGAGCTGACCGAGGTCGAGACGCGGCGACCGATCCCGCTCGCCTGCACCATCGCCTCGAAGTCCGTGACGGCGCTGGAGCTCCGTTACCGACCGCCCGGGGACCAGTGGAAGACGCTCAACATGAAGAAAGAGGGCGAGGAGTGGATCGCGGAGATCCCCTGCTCTGCCACGGTCAAGGGCGGCACCTTCGAGTTCTCGATCAATGCCCGCAACAAGCGCGGCAAGAGCGCAGGAAAGCTCGAGCCGGTCACCTTCAAGCTGATGGAGAGCACCAGCGAGCCGCCCCCGTCGATCCCGGGTCAGGAGCCGCCGGCGCGCTGCTTCGATCCGTCGGAGTGCCCGGGAGACATGTTGGGCTCACCCGCTTGCCCGGGAACGAAGAAGGGCGTGGGGACGCGCAGCTGGGGCGCGAGCTGCGCCGACAGCAAGGAGTGTGCGAAGGGCCTCGCGTGCGTCGCCGGTACTTGCGAGAGCCCGCCCAAGTGCGAGAGCGACTCCGAGTGCCAGTCGGGCGTCTGTTCGAACGGCCAATGCGCCTTCCCGGACGCCGAGGAGATGGCCTCGCAGCTCGGTCCGCCGAAGCTGAACTGGCTGGGCGTCGAGGTCGGCCTCGACTTCGCGCTCCGCGGTGAGGCCGCCGGCGTGTGCGGCAACGAGTCGGACGACGCCGAGAAGTACACGTGCTTCGAAGGCGGCGACGAGTACGACGGGCTCCCGAACCTGAACAACTCCGGAAAAGTCGACGGCTCCTTCGGGCCCGCCACCGTGCGCGCGATGGTCTCGTACAACCGCGCGTTCGGCCGAATACTCGCGGGCGCGCGGATAGGCTGGGCGTTCCGCGGTGCTCCCGAAGGCTTCCTACCGCTGCACCTCGAAGGTCGCGTGGCGTACGCGCTGAAGAGCGACCCGTTGAAGCATCGGCTCCGCCCGTACCTCGGTCTGGCCCTCGGGTTGGCCCAAGTCGACACGCAGGCCAAGGTCACGATCATCGACTGCGCCGACAACCGGAGCTGCGCTCAGGCGCCTCAGATCACCCAAGGACAGATCGACGCGGGCCAGGCCACGGTCAAGGACATGACCGCCTATCGGTCGGGCTCCAAGTTCTTCGCAGGCCCCACGTTCACGGTGATGTACGCCTTCACCAACGAGTCGGGTCTCGTCGGAACGCTGAACGTGATGCTGCCGGATCTGTCGATTTCGCCTTCGATCGGCTACGTGCAGGGCCTCTAGCTCAGGACGAAATAGGGCCCTTCGCGTAGTAAGCCGACAGCGCGTCGAGCACCCCCGGGACGGTGTACTCGGTGGCCGCGACGTCCACGCGGATACCCGCGCTCTGCAATGTCTTCGAGGTGATGGGGCCGATGCTGGCCACGCTGATCCGCGACAGGATCGCCGGGGCTTCGGGGCCCAGGGCGTCGGCGACCTCGCGGACCGTGGAGCTAGACGTGAAGATTGCGGCGTCGGCGCGGCCCTCGCGGAGCGCGGCTTCGAGGCGCTCTTTGGCGGTCGCTGCCAGGGAGCGAGTCTCGTAGACGGGCACGACCTCCACGTCGAAGCCACTTGCTCGCAGGGCTTCGGGGAGCGCATCGCGGGCGACCAGTGCGCGCGCGAGCAGCACCGGGCGCGGCGGCCCCTTCGCGATCAGCGCCTGCGCCAGACCTTCGCCGACGAACTCTTCGGCCACGAGATCCGGCCGGAGCCCGAAG
>JALYWZ010000718.1 GCA_030852505.1 Myxococcota bacterium
GTGCAACGTACACGCCGCTGACCATCGTTCGGGCGATGCTCGACTCCAGTCGGCTGCGCGCGCCTGCGCGGGTGGTCGATGCGGGGGCCGGCAGCGGACGGTTCGTCGTCGCGGCTGGCCGCAGGTTTCCCGATGCGGAGCTCGTCGCCGTCGAAATCGATCCGCTTGCCAGCCTTTCGCTGCGCGCTCATCTCGCCGCGGCTGGATTCGCGGCGCGCGCTCGGATCGTCACGGCCGATTACCGCGCGCTGCGGCTGCCGTCGATCGCGGGACCGACCTTGTTCATCGGCAACCCGCCCTACGTCCGCCACCACGACATCGATCCGCGCTGGAAAGAGTGGTTGGTCCGGGAGGCGCGCGCCCTCGAGTTGACTGCCAGCCGACTCGCGGGGTTGCACGCGCATTTCTTTCTGCAAACAGCGCGTCTTGCGCGAGCGGGCGACGCTGGCGTGCTCATCACGGCGGCCGAGTGGCTCGACGTGAACTACGGCGCGCTGATCCGGCGCCTGTTCCTCGAGCGGCTGGGCGGGTACGGCCTCGAGCTGCTCGATCCGCGTGTGCGCGCGTTCTCGGACGCGGACGCAACGGCCGTCGTCAGCGGCTTCGAAGTCGGTGCCCGGCCGGCGGTGGTCAGCGTGCGCCGCGTGCACTCGGTCGCAGACTTGGGACGCTCGGACGCGGGGGCAAGCGTGCCACGCGAGCGCTTGGAGCAGGCTCCGCGCTGGTCGGCGCTCACGCGTCGGGCGCGCAGAGCCCCCGCAGGCTTCGTGGAGCTCGGCGAGGTGTGCCGCGTGCATCGCGGGCAGGTGACCGGGGCCAACCGGGTCTGGATCGCCGATGCTTCGGTCGAGCTGCCCGAGCGCTGCTTGTTTCGTAGCGTGACGCGAGCCCGGGAGCTGTTCGCAGCGGGCAGCGCGCTTTCGGACTCCGCGGCTCTGCGTCAGGTGATCGACCTGCCGCGCGAGCTCGACGAATTCTCCGAGTCGGAGCGGCGCCTGGTGGAGCGGTTTTTGCGCAAGGCCAAGCTCGCGGGAGCCGACCTCGGCTTCATCGCGCGCCACCGCAAGGCCTGGTGGTCCGTGGGGCTGCACGAGCCGGCACCGATTCTGGCGACGTACATGGCTCGGCGGCCTCCGGCCTTCGTGCGCAACCTGTGCGGGGCGCGCCACCTGAACATCGCGCACGGGCTCTACCCGCGCGAGCAGCTGCCGGCGCGCGTGCTCGACGCGCTCGCGCAACATTTGTCGAGCGCGACCGAGCTCCGCGACGGTCGCACCTATGCCGGGGGCCTGACCAAGTTCGAGCCGAAGGAGATGGAGCGCCTGCTGGTCCCCGCGCCGGACCAGTTGCCGAACGGTGCGGACCAGCGTTAACTTCCGAGCGCATGAAGATTGGCATCGTCGGCATGGGTTGGGTCGGCGCGAGCGTTGCGATCTCCGTGCTCCAATCCGGTTTCGCGGAGGAGCTCCTGGTGTCGGACGTGAACCGCGACCTCGCCGAGGGCGAGGCCATGGATCTCTCCCACGGCGCGGCGTTCTATCCGGCAGCGCGCGTGCGCGCGGTCGACGTCGGAGAGCTCGCCACGGCGGACGCAGTGGTGATCGCCGCGGGCCGCGGCGGAAAGCCAGGAGAATCGCGGCTCCACCTGCGTGAAGACAACGCCACGATCGTGCGCGAAATCGCCAAGCAGCTCTCCGCCCTGCGCGGGTTCCTGGTGCTGGTGACCAACCCGGTAGACGTGATGACGTACGTCGCGCAGCGCGCGTCCGGCCTCCCGCCGGAGCGCGTGCTGGGGACGGGGACCATGCTCGACACCGCGCGCTTGCGCCAGGTGCTCGGGCGCGAGCTATCGCTGGAGCCGCGCAGCGTGCATGCGCAGGTCGTGGGCGAGCACGGTGACTCGGAGGTCGTGCTCTGGTCCAGTGCGCACGTCGGAGGCGTCTCCCTGCGCCGCTGGCACGGCTGGGCGGCAGAGCGGGAGCAGCGCGTGGCGAGCGAGGTGCGGCTTGCTGCGCAGGAGATTATCCGCAGGAAAGGCGCCACCAACCACGCGATCGGGCTCGTCACGGCGGCGCTCCTCAAGTGGGCGCTGCGCGGGGAGCGCCGCGTCCTCACCGTTTCGCGGGTCCAAGACGGCGCCTGTGGCTTGCGCGACGTGGCGCTATCACTGCCGGCGGTGGTGGGAGCCCGCGGCGCGACCCAGGTGCTCGAGCCGGAAATGGACGCGGCAGAACGCGCTGGCTTGGCGCGTTCGGCGGACCTGTTGCGCCAGACACAGCTCGAAGTCGAAGCGGCGACCAACGCGTGAGCCGGCCGCGTCTGCCTCACCCGTAGCCTTGTGCCACGCGCAGGCAGAGCGCTGCGTTCGAGCGTGGCCGCGGGTTTCGCATCGTGGTCGCGCTCTTCGAAAAGCGTTCGCTTGACGAGCGTTCGGCGCGATTCCTGCACACACCTGCGCACAGGCACCGAGCTCCGAGGATCGAGCGATGAACATTCCCGTCAGCGCTGGCGCCGTGATCGGCGGAAAGTATCGAATCGAGCGAATTTTGGGGTCCGGGGGCATGAGCGTCGTCGCGCTGGCCCGTCACCTCGACCTGGAACGCGACGTGGCGATCAAGTTTCTGAGCGCCGAGCTCGACCGGGCGGAGTGCGCCGAACGCTTCCGCCGGGAAGCGCGCGCGGCCGCCCGGATCCGCAGCCCACACGCAGCCAAGGTGCTGGATTTCGGCACGCTCGCCGACGACCAACCCTTCCTGGTGATGGAATACCTCGAGGGTAACGATCTGGCGCAGGAGCTCGAGCGGCGCGGCACTCTGCCCGTGCGGGAGATCGTCGACTACGTCCTGCAGGCGGTCGAGGCCTTGTCGGAGGCGCACGCTGCCGGCATCGTGCACCGCGATATCAAGCCGGAAAACCTGTTCCTCGCCCATTTGCCGGACCGCACCCGCTCGATCAAGGTCCTCGACTTCGGCATTTCACGCTCGCTCCCCGGCGGCCCTGCCCACGACCTCTCACTGACCCAGACCTCCACGTTCATCGGGTCTCCGTCGTACATGTCGCCCGAGCAGATGAGGTCTCCGCGGCTCGTGGATCACCGCGCGGACATCTGGGCGATCGGCGTGGTTCTCTACGAGGCCGTCAGCGGGCGGCTGCCTTACATCGCGGACACGATCCCCGAGCTTTGCACGCGCGTCCTGCGAGATCGGCCGCCGCCGCTGTCGGCGCTGTGCGCTGATTTGCCGGATGGCTTCGAGCGAGTGGTATTTCGCTGCCTCGAAAAGGATCGCGACCAGCGCTACGCGAACCTCGCCGAGCTCGCCCGCGCACTCTCGGCGTTCTGCCCGGGTTCGTCCGCCAGCGTCGAACGCGCATCGCGGATCCTGACGTTCTCGGGGAACCGACCCGCGCTCCAGGGCACCCTGCACGGGATCTCACCCGTTCCGCAC
>JALYWZ010000719.1 GCA_030852505.1 Myxococcota bacterium
GGGCCAGGTGCCGCTCGAGTCGTGCGGCGAGTGCCAGGGCTCGGGCCTGGCCAAGGCCCTGCGGCGGCTCGAGCTCACCATCCCAGCCGGCATCGAGCACGGCAGCGTGCGCACGGTGGACGGCGCGGGCAACCGCAGCCGCCCCGACAGGCCCGCGGGCGATCTCGAAATCACGATCCAGGTCAAGGAGCACGAGCTGTTCTCGCGCGTGGGCGACGACGTGACCTGCCGGATCCCGATCTCGTTCAGCCAGGCGGCGCTCGGTGGTGAAGTCGAGGTCCCGACGCTCGACGGCAAGGTGCGCCTGCGCGTGCCCCCATCGACGCGCGTCGGCACGGTGCTGCGCATCAAGGGCAAGGGCATCCCGCATCGGGTGCGCAGCGGCCGCGGCGACCAGCTGGTGGAGGTGACGATCGAGGTGCCTTCGCGGCTCACGGATCGCGCCCGCGAGTTGATCGAGGAGCTCGCCAAAGAGCTCGGCGATGATCTGAAACCACAGGAGCCGAGCTTGATCGAGAAGCTGCGCGGCTTGTTCAACACCCCGGGGATGACCCCGCGCCCGCCGAAGTAGGAGCAGTATGGAAGCGACCAGAATTGGCATGCTTGGAGCCGGCAACATGGCGACCGCGTTGATCCGCGGCCTGCTCGACAGCAAGAGCGTCCAGCCGAGCCAGATCCGAGCCAGCGACGTGCGCAAGGAGCGCCTCTCGGAGATCGGCGCCGAGTACGGCATCGTGACCCACACCGACAATCACGAGCTCGTGGCCTGGGCCAACGTGGTCCTGATCGCGGTCAAGCCGCAGGTCGTGGACCGCGTCCTCGACCAACTCGCGAGCTCGTTCAAGCCGGGCACCTTCATCGTGTCGATCGCGGCGGGCGTACCGCTCGAGGCGATCGAGCGCCGCGTGCCCGAGTCGGTGCGCGTGGCTCGCGCCATGCCCAACACCGCCGCGATCGCGCTGGCGGGCGCGACGGGCATCGCTCCCGGCTCGCGCGCGACCGAGCAGGATCTGGAGGTGGCCAAGTCGATCTTCGGCGCGGTCGGCCGCAGCGTCGTGCTCGACGAGACGCTGATCGACGCGGTGACCGGCCTCTCGGGCAGCGGCCCGGCGTACGTGATGCTGATGATCGAAGCGCTGGCAGACGGCGGCGTGAAGGTCGGGCTACACCGGGACACTGCGCTGCTGCTCGCCGCGCAAACCGTCTATGGCTCGGCCAAGCTGCTGCTCGACACCGGGGAACACCCGGGCCGGCTCAAAGACATGGTGACGAGCCCGGGCGGCACCGCCATCGCGGGGCTGCATACCCTGGAGACGGGGGGGCTTCGCCGCACCCTGATCGACGCGGTCGAGGCCGCCACGCGCCGAGCCCAGGAGCTCGGCGAAATCATGGCCAAGAAGCTCGCGCGCTAACCCCGAAGCGTCGAGTTGCTCGCTCCGTCCCGGGCTAGTCAGCGCTAGGCGGACGGAATGAACGTCCGCGTGAAGGGGCCGGGGGGGGGACAGCCTCACTCCACGCGGACCTTCGTTAAGTAGCAGTCTCGGACGCGGAACGCAACCACTTCGCGGTGTGTTTGCGAGCCCGCGCTTTTACATCGACGTGAGCGACGTTCGTCGTCGAGTCACTCTGGTGGTTGAAGGCTGCAGCGTTTTTTCTCGCGATTTTTGGGTCGCTTTTTTCGGGCGTCGGCTGTCTCTGTTTGTTGCACTCCGGACTTACGGCCGTCCCGAACGTGTACCGACAACGCATGATTTCCGTTGGACTACGATCGCCCTCGCGCGTGCGGTCAGTTGCTGATCGCACAGCGCAGAGCGTACCGCCTGCCGAGCTCTCCCCGATCGTTCAGGACCAGAGGCACGAAACCCCGCTCGTTCGCCGGCGCGCGGTCGAAGTTGCCCTTCACGGGCCGGTCCGACTGCGCCGTCAGCTCCACCACGCAAATGTCGTCGGGGCCGACGATGAAACGCCCCTCGACTGCGCGCAGCCGCGCCCGCTCGTTGTTCCGCTCGCCCGAGAGCTCGACGTTCGGCTCGAGGCCGACCGCGCCTTCGAGCAGATAGCCGTCTTCGTCGCCGGCACAGCGACGCGGGAGCCGCGATAGCGTTCGGGCGCTCACCTCGAGCGGTCGCGATGCCTCGCCGGTGCGCTCGTCGATCGGAAAGACGTACCAACCGGAGCTTCGCGCCCACAGCCCGAGCGCGGCTCCGCCGCCGCGCGCCCGCACCAGCGTCGGCGGTCCGCTGCCGCCGAAGGGGACGTCCTCGTATTCACCGACGAGCCGCGGCTCGCTCGCGTCGAGCGCGAACACGCGATAGCGCCGCGAATCGACGACCGTGAGCACGTAATAGGTGGCGTCGAGCCGCACCGTCGAGGCCACGACGCCTACCCCGTACCGGCCGACGTTTTGCCAGCGGCGCAGCGGTCTGTCCTGCTCGATCACGTACAGATCCGTCGTGCCGCGCGAGGTGACGCTGAGAATGCCCGCGCGCCCTCCCGGATCGAGCGTGGCGCGGAAGGCGGACGTGCTGCTGCCTTCGAAACCGAACGCGTCGAGCGCCTGCTCGAGATCGGGCCACGGGCTGTCGGCGGGCGCCGTGGACCAGACCGTCCCATGGACCTGGAAGCGATCCGCGACTCGTACGACCAGGCTTGCGTTCTTGGGAAAGTCGGGGCCCTTGCGTCCGCTCAGGTAAGCGCGAAGCTGCACCGTTTCCGCTTCCGCGCCGACGTCGAGTCCGACGCGGTCGGCGCCGAGCGGCGGGGGCGGCGTATCGAGCAGCGGCAGCCAGGCGGCGGTCGTGTCGGGCGTGACGCGGGACTTCTGTCCGGTGAGCGGCAGCGACGGTCGCGACGAATCCCCGGTCGCACTGCACGACAGGCGCCAGCGCCCGCCACCCGGAGACGGCAGCACGGTGGGCTCCGGCGGGCGCGGGCTGTCGTGGCCGCCGGCGCGTTCGTCCCAGCCGATGCGGATCCAACCGCGGAATACGCAGCCGACGAGCGAACAGCCCTGTTCTTGTTCTCGTTCCTGCTCCGGTGCCTGTTCGTGTGAGCTCTCCGCGGAGGAGCGTGCGCTCTCGCCGTCACCCTGGACGGTTGCCGGGATCTGCGCGTCCACCCAGTGGAAGCCGGCGTCCCGGCTCTGCTCGGCGAGCCCCGACACTCCGCTCACGATCGCGCGGCTACCCGAGAGCAGCGCGCTCTCGATGCTGCGCTGGCGGGCGCCGGTCGACACCTTGCCGTCGAGATCGAGCCGCACGCCCAGGAACGAGCCCCGGTTGATCGCCCAACCCGAGAGCTCGCCCGGCTTCGACTCCACGAAACCCCGCGTCCAATACCCGGCCTCGAGCGCCGCGCGCGAAGCCTCGCGGGCCCAGCGCAGCTTCAGCTTTTTCTGCAATCGACCGCGCGCGTCGAACAGCCGCAGCGAGCCGCGTCGGTCC
>JALYWZ010000720.1 GCA_030852505.1 Myxococcota bacterium
ACCTCGTGCTCAGCGTGCTGCGCTCGGACGCCCGCGCGCTCAGCGATCACCTGCGCCGCCGCGCCGGCCGCTTGCTCGCCGACAGCTTCGAACGCGACGTCTTGTCCGTGCACGCGCAGTCGCTCTCCGAACGCGCCGCGAGCCTGCACGCCGCGGGTCACCGGCTGCTCGGCATCAAGAGCGCGCTCGAGGGCATCGCCGGCGGCCTGCGCCTCGATTTCAGGCGTGCCTTCCAGCACGATCTGCCCGATCCCGAGTCGCTCGGTGCGCCCGCTGCCACGACCGAAGCGGTGCTGCTCGCGGTCGAGAACCTGCGACCGGCGCTCCGCAACTCGATCCTGTTCCTCGGCAAGGCGCTCGGCGTGAGTCTCGACGAAGGCGGAGTCTTCGACGCCCTCGCTGCGCGCCGCGACAGCAGCGAACGGCTGCGCCGCGACATCTGGATGTTCGCGCAAATCGTCCGCGCCTTCGCGACCAAGGCCCAGCACTCCCCCGGCGACGATCGCTGGGCCGCGCTCCAAAACTTCCAGTACGTGCGCGAGTTCCTCAACTACTTCCGTGCCATGGGCTTACCGCTGCTCCGCGCCTCCGACTACCCGCGCGTCGACTCCTTCATGACCGCGATGTCGCGCCTCGAAGAAACGGATCTGATCGACCCCGCACGCCTGCGCGTCGCGCTCGAAGAATGCGTCGCGTTCCACCAATTCCTCTCCCAGCTCTTCGAAGACATCTCCCGCCGCGAAGAGCTGTCCTCCGCCCCCTTCGACCGCCGCGCCGCCGCCAGCACCCTCCGGCTCTATCTGGGAGATTAGGGGGCGCCCCCTGAAAAGTGCGCGCTACACGCCGCAGACGTCACCAGGCGCCCCTCGTCGTCGCAGCTCCCCAAAGCAGCCGCGCCACGCCGCCTTGATCGATGGGCGCTCCAGAATTTACCGCCACGGGCGCCACGGGCGCCACGGGCGCCAAGTTTTTTTGGGGGGAGCACTGCACGTCGCAGCGGGTCTTGGAAGCCCGCGTCGAGACCTCAGGGCAGACCGGTCACCTAGGTGATGGAGTAGACCGGGTAGGTGATGGAGTGGACCGGGCACCTAGGTGACACCCGACAAGGCGGGTCACGGGCGCCGAGCTCAGGGACGTTGGGGACTGCGTTTCCTCAGGGACTGCAGTCTCGTGCCGAGCACGCGAACGGAGGGATAGATGAATCCGACCGTTCGCGTGCCCGGGCCAAGGAAGGGATCTTGAATCCGCCGCCTTGGTGGCTCACCCGGTCGCCTCTGGGGTCGAACCGGATGAACGCTCCGATTGGCCGCTCCCGCCGCGTCGGGAAGGACCTGCTCCGTCACGAATGAGCTTGGGTCAGGTCCTCGACGGGGCGGGGCGCGAATGCCGGCGGCCAGAGCTTCGGGAAACCCGAGTCGGCGCTACCGGCGTTCGGGAGCTCACGCCTTCTTGCGGCGCTTGCTGGCCTTGCGCTTCTTGGTCGTGCGCTTCTTGGCGACCTTGGGGGCCTTCTTCGCGGCGGTCTTACGTGCGGTCTTCGAACGGGTCTTCTTTGCAGCCATTTTCTCGTTACCTCCCTGATTCGGGACCCCCTCGCCGGGCTCCGGCCCGTGAGGTTGTTCCGAGGGTATGTTGCAAGACGTATATTGCCACCTATTGTGATGTGTCAACGAAAAAAATTCTCCGGGCCCCGCGGCCTGGCAAATTTTGTGGGATCTCCGGCCCCGCAGTCGTTGCGGAGGGCACGTCTGTCCAGGTGCAGTTCCAGGCGTACGGTTTCCGAGCGCGGCCGTCGGACGCGCGGGCTCCGGCCGGCTTCTCCTGGAAATCCGAATCGCCCGCCTGGCGCGGAAAAACCAGGCGGCTCGGGCACTTGACCCCTCGAGGCGAAGGCTGTTAGCGCGTCGTGCTGGAGAAGGTGCCGCTTTCCCCGGCGCCCGCTGACTCATGACAATGCGAGCTTTTTTCGATGCGCACCGGGCGCTTCGCCGGTTCGGGATTCTGTTGATGCTTCCGCTGGTGGTCGCGTGCGGCTACTCGCAAGAGGAGTGGGACCAGAAGGTTCGCGAGAACGAGGGCCTGCGCTCCGAGCTCGCGTCCGAGCGGCAGGCCCGCAAGAAGTGCGAATCGGATCACGCCGCCGCCAACCAGCAGATCGACGAGCTGAAGAAACAGCTCAACGAGCGCGGCATGAACATCGACAACCTGAGCGCGGATCTCGCCCAGCAGAAGAAAGCGCTCGAGGAGTACGCGAAGCGCGCCGAGCAGCTCGACCAGATCCGCAAGCGCTTCGAGTTGCTGCAGACGAAGCTGAAGAAGCTGACTCAGCTCGGCCTCAAGGTCGAGGTGCGTAACAACCGCATGCTGATCCAGCTCCCCGGCGACATCCTGTTCGACTCCGGCAAAGACAAGCTGCGCGAGGAGGGCGAGAAGATCCTGCTGCAGGTCGCGGAGGTGGTTCGCACGGACGCGGATCTCAACAAGCGCCGCTTCCAGGTCGCCGGTCACACCGACGCGAAGCCGCTCGTCGGCGGCCAGTTCAAGGACAACTGGGGCTTGAGCGCGATGCGCGCTCGTTCCGTGCTCCTGCAGCTGACGGGTAAGGGCGGCCTGAACCCCGCGCTGTGGAGCGCAGCCGGCTACGCCGACACCGACCCCGTCGCCAGCAACGACACCGACGACGGCCGGCAAAAGAACCGCCGCGTCGAGCTGGTCGTGCAGCCCGACGTGAGCGAGATGCTGAATTTGCAGACCCTCGCCAAGTGAAAAGCGAGAACGCGTGAAGGTCGCGACGATCGACATCGGAACCAACTCGGTTCTGTTGTTGATCGCGGAGCGGCGGGACGGTGTGCTCGTCCCGCTGCTCGAGCGCGCGACCATCACGCGCCTCGGACAGAACGTGGACGCCACGCGGCGTCTCCTGCCCGAGGCCGCCGAGCGCACGCTGAGCTGCCTCGCGAGCTACGCCGATCAGCTCCGCGCGTTCGGCGTCGAGCGCCTGGAGGCCGTCGGCACCAGCGCCATGCGCGACGCCGCCGGCGGCTCCGAGTTCATCGAGACGGCAGCGCGGCTGCTCGGCGAACGACCGCGCGTGATCAGCGGCGACGAGGAGGCCGAGCTCACGTTTCACGGCGCGCTCTCGGGCCTCGAGCTCGGCGGCGCGGTCAGCGTGTTCGACGTGGGCGGTGGCAGCACCGAGATCATCAGCGGGCGGGCTGGCGCGAAGCCGAGCTTCACCCGCGGCAAGAGCCTCGACATCGGCAGCGTGCGGCTGTTCGAGCGCCACGTCCGCAGCGACCCGCCGCACAAGCAGGAGCTCGAGCGAGCGCGCGATGACATCCGCGCAGCGCTCGCTACCGTCGAGCCACCGGCAGCGAGTGGCGGAACGACCCTCGTGGGTGTTGCCGGAACCGTGACGACGCTGGCCGCGATCGAGCTCG
>JALYWZ010000144.1 GCA_030852505.1 Myxococcota bacterium
CGCGCTGGGAGCCCTCGGCCGGCGCGCGCTGGGTCGTCGGCATGCGGCCTTCCGAACGCGAGATTCTGATCACCGGCTTGCTGGACGCCGCGCCCGATCACCGAGTGGTGTTGCCGAAGCCCGCGTTGTCCCCGCTCTTGGCCGCCCTCGCCACCGCCGGCATGATCGTAGCCTGTCTGTTCACGCCCTGGGGCCTGCCCGCCGGGCTGCTCGTGCTTGGGGCCGCGCTCGTGGGTTGGCTGTGGCCGGAGCCGCCCCACACGCCGCTCGTTACAGGAGACCAGCCGTGAGCTCGGGCATCCGCGCGCACGAGACCCTCGATGTGAGCGGGTTGCCCCTGGTGGCCTTCGGTAGCCGTTCGCTCCCGTGGTGGGGAGCCGTGCTGCTGATCCTGATCGAGGGCACAGGCTTTCTGCTGTTGCTCGCCACGTACCTGTATTTGCGAGGCAACTCCGAGGTGTGGCCGCCCGAGGGCATCCGCAGCCCGGACATGATCTACGCCGCTGTCGGCACGCTGGCACTGACGTTGAGCGCGCTGCCGAATCACCTCGCAAACGCAGCTGCCTTGCGCGGCGAAGTCCAGCGCATGCGGCTCTTCCTCGGCATCGCGACCGTGCTGGCGGTGGTCACCGCCGCCTGTCGAGCCCTGGAGTTCCGCGAGCTGCCGTTCAGCTGGTACTCGCACGCCTACGGCTCCGTGTTCTGGACCATTCTCGGGATGCACTCGATCCATCTGGTGACGGGCATTCTGGAGAACGCTTTCGTCGTGTTCGTGCTCCTGAAAGGTCCAGTCGAGCAGAAGCACCAGGCCGACGTCCGCGCAGGTGGGCTCTACTGGTACTTCTTGATCCTGTCGTGGCTGCCGTTGTTCGGTGTGCTTTACGGAGAACGCTGTTGACCGTCGCCGAGCGCGATCCGCTGTTCCGCGAACGCGGGCTCTGGACGGTCGCGCTCGGCGGCGGCGCTGCGTGGTTCGTGGATCTCGTGGCGCGCTATTTCCTGGTAGAAGCGGGGTGGGAACGCACACACCCCGTGGCGATAGCCGCCGTCGGCGCAGTCGCTCTCGCTGCAGCGAGCCTGGCCGCGATCTCGTGTTTTCGCCGCTCACGCCGGCACGGAGCGGAGCACGAGGCAACTCCATCGGCGTTCGTCGCACGCTGGGGCGCGGGGCTCAATCTGCTGTTCGCGCTGCTGATCGCGGTGACCCTGTTGCAGCAAGCTTTGCCCGCGGGGTCCCCGTGAGCTCCTGGCATCCGCCGCTGGACGCGAGCTTGCCGTCCGCGGGCCCTGCGCTGGCGCTGAACTGCGGCGTGGTCTTCGGCTTGCTCTCCGCCACGGCCCTGTACGCTCGGGGGACGCTGCGGGTCTGGCGTCGTTCCGGGCAATTTCAGGGGATACGCTTGTGGCAAGTGAACTGCTATGGCGCTGCGGTCGTCACGCTGCTGCTGACCCTCGTCTCGCCGCTCGACCCGCTGAGCGATCGCCTGTTCGTCGCGCACATGGCGCAGCACGAGCTGTTGATGCTGGTTGCAGCGCCGCTCCTGGTCGCCGGCAGGCCGCTCGTACCGATGCTATGGGCGTTGCCTCGAGCGTCGCGTGAAACGCTCGGCCAGTGGCTCGGACGGCCCCTTCCCCGACGCGCTTGGCGGGCGCTGAGCCACCCGTTGCTGGTGCTCGTGGTGCAGGCGCTGGTGATCTGGCTCTGGCACATTCCCGCCTGGTTTCAGGCCGCGCTCGCCAACGAGTGGTTGCACGCCGTCCAGCACGCCATGTTCTTCGGTGTCGCGTCGCTGTTCTGGTGGTCCCTGATCCACGGCCGCTACGGTCGGTCGGGCTACGGCGTATCGGTGATCTTCGTGTTCGCGACGGCGGTGCACACGAGCATTCTGGGCGCCGCGTTGGCGCTGGCGCAGCGGGTCTGGTACCCGCAACAAACCAGCCCCGTCGCCCCGTTTGCCCTGACGCCGCTCGAGGACCAGGCGCTGGCAGGCCTTTTCATGTGGGTGCCGAGCGGGTTTATTTTCGTGGGGATCGGCCTCGCGCTGTGCGCCGCCTGGCTTGGCGAAGCCGCGCGCCGCCACCGCACGCCGCGCGGCTCCTAAGCTCGGGTCTTTTGTCGCCTTGGCGGGCACGCTTGTTGCGTTCATCCGTTGGCACAGATGGACGCCGATCAGGTCTTTCCTGCGCCGAAAATCAAGCGCCGCATCGGCGCGCCGAAGCACGTCGCGATAGTTCTCGTACTGACAGCGGCGCTGCCGATTCTGGTGGCCGCGGGGCTGCTCGGAACGAAGGACGGCGTGAGCAGCGCCATCCACGTGCTGCTGGTGTTCGTGGTGCTGATGGCGGCGTTCCGCATCCTCGGAAAGCGCGAGCTCGGACGGCTGTCTCCCTTCGAGCTCGTGACCCTGATGCTGATTCCGGAGGTGTTGTCGAACACGCTGCAGGGTCAGGGGTCACTCGTTGACGGCCTCGCAGGCCTCAGCACCTTATTCTTGCTGGTCGTGGCGAGCTCCGTCCTCGCTCATCGTTTTCGATGGTTCGAACGAGCCGTCGAGGCAGAGCCGACGATCCTGGTCGCACACGGTCGCATCGTCGAAAAGGCGCTCAACGCGGAGCGCATTTTGCCCGACGAGCTACTCTCCGAGATGCGGAAACAGGGGCTCGCCCGGCTCGAAGACGTGGACTGGGCGGTGCTGGAGAGCAGCGGGAACATCACCTTCATCCCACGACCCGGAGCCGACGGCACCCCGCGCTCGAGCGCCGAGGATTCCGAAGTCCGATGACGCCCGCTCCCGCGGAGCCCACGCTCAGCCCGGGTGCTCCAGCGATTGCAGCGCGCGCCCGAGCTCTTCTGCGAAGACCGGCTTCGTCAAGTGCACGTCGAAGCCCGCGTCGAGCGCGCGCCGCTTGTCTTCGGGCGAGCCCCAGCCGCTCAAGGCGATGATGGCCGTCTTCGACAGCGTGGGGATGCGTCTCAGGCTGGCGGCCACTTCGTACCCGCTCATCCCGGGTAGGCCGATGTCGAGGATCACGATGTTCGGGCTGTTTGCGGCGGCCGTCTCCAGAGCGCTCGGACCATCCTGGGCCGTGGACGTTTCGTAGCCCGCCTGCTCGAGCATGACCGCGAGCAACTCGCGCGCGTCCTCGTTGTCATCGACCACCAGCACCCGACGTCTTCCCGTTATCACGCTGAGCGGCGCCTTCTCCGAGCTCGCGTCGGCCTCCGCCCCGGACTCCTCGGCGGGCAACCGTACCGTGAACGTGCTGCCCTTGCCCGGACCTTCGCTCGAGGCCACGACGCTGCCCCCGTGCATCTCGACCAAGCGACGCACGAGCGCCAGACCGATGCCGAGACCTCCCTGCGAGCGGTCGTTCGGCTGCTCGATCTGCGCGAACATTTCGAACACCTCTTCGAGCCGATCCGGAGGGATACCGACGCCGTCGTCGCGCACCGTGATCACGAGCTCTCCCCCCTGCTTACGGACGCGAAGCACGATACGTCCGCCCTGCGGCGTGTACTTGCTGGCATTGTTGAGCAAATTGCTCAAGACCTGCGCCACCCGGGTCTGGTCGCCGACGAGGTAAATCGCTTCATCGGGTAGGTCGACCTGGAGCGCGTGGTCGCCTCGATTGAAAGCCGGCATCGAGCTGTCCACCGCGGCCTCGATCGCGCCTCGGAGCTCGAAGCGCCCTGGCTTGAGCTCCAGCTTTCCGGTGGTGATCCGCGAGACGTCCAGCAAATCGTCGATCAGCCGGACCATGTGGCTGACTTGCCTGCGCATCACGGCCAGCGTGCGCTCCGAGCGCGAGTCGGCGCAGGCTTCCAGCACCGAGAGGCCCGAGGTGATCGGAGCGAGCGGATTTCTGAGCTCATGGGCGAGCGTGGCCAGGAACCGGTCTTTCAGGCTGTCCCTCAGTCGGAGCTGCTCGGCCTGCTTGCTCAGAGTGACCAGCGCTGCGCGCAGCTTCTCGTCCTGCTCGGCGAGCTCGGCCGACTGTCGCTCGCGCTCCCGCAACAGATCGCGAACCTGAAGCTGATTGGCGCGGGCTCGGAGCGCGGACTGCACGGCTTCGATCAGCGCGCGGGCGCGCACCGGTTTGTCCAGCACCGTGACGCCGGGATACTGCTCGAGCTCGGTCTGCTTCACGCCCGCAGCGCCGACGTCGCGCGCCAAAAGCAAGAGTGGAATCAGCGACCAGGGTTCCTGGGCGCGGAGCGCGCGCGCGATCTCGCCCGCCTCGTCGGAGCGGACGATTTCCTCCGTGAGCAAGAGCGCACCGGCGCCGCCTGAGAGCTCTCGCGACAGCTCGGACGGATGGCTGCACGGCCTGCTGGCGATGCCCGCCTCCTTCAGCATCTGGCTTGCCCGCTCGGCGTCGCGCACCCCGGGCATCAACACGAGCACGCATTGGTCCGGAGTGGAAGTGGACATCACCGCTCGGGGAAAGTGACGGCCTGCGCGGGAGCGGCGCTGCCCTCGTACTCGGGAACGCCCGTCAACACGCCGTGGAAATTGCGGAGCGGCTCGCCCACGGACATGCCGTGCTCCTCGATGAAGAGCTGCCGGATGCTGCGCTCGTGCGGGCCCGTGCGCTTCTTGAAGACGCTCAGGGCCTGACGCACTTCGCCGGCGGCCTCGAAGTAGCGGAACAAGAGCACCGTGTCCGCCAGGTAACTGACGTCGATTTCTCCGCCGGTGCCGATCGCGCTGATCATCCCGTGCTGCGCGACGACGATGATGGTGACGACGCCATTCTGGTTCAGGTAGGCGAACAACTCATGGAGGTGCGTGGTGAGAACTCCTCCGGCATGGCGTTGAGGTAGCCGTTCAGGCTGTCGATCACGACCACCTTCGCGCCGGCCTCGACCGCGCGCCGCACCTCGTGCGCGAACGCTCCGGGCGACATCTCCGCGGGATCGATCTGCTGCACGTGCAGCCGCCCTTCCTCGAGAAATCCGCGCATGCCGCCGTCGTTCTTGAGGCAGAGCTTCTCGGAGCGCTCGATCAGCGTGTGCAACACCTCGTCGAAGATGTAGACGGCGCTCTTCCTGCCCATGGTGAGCGCCTGGATCACGAACTGCATGGCGGCGGTCGACTTGCCCGCCCCGGCCGGTCCTAACAGCAGCGTGGTGGAGCCCGCCGTCAGCCCCCCCGCCAGCATCTTGTCCAGGTTGGGCAGGCCGCTCGAGTGGACTTCACCGAGGAAGTCGCTGCGGTGTTCCCCGGCGACCAGCCGCGGGTGTACCTGAAGACCGCCCGTCACGATCTCGTAGTCGTGAAAGCCTTCACGAAAGTGCGCGCCGCGGACCTTCGTGACGTAGATGCGACGCCGCGAGCGACCGTAGAGCGGCATGTGACGCTCCAACACCAGATTGCCGCCCACCAGGCTCTCCGGCTGGATGCTCTGAAAAGCCGCCGTTCGGTCGTCGAGGAGCAGCGCCGTTGCGCCCCGGCGCGCGAAGTGGTGTTTGAAGGAGAGCAGCGTCCGGCGGTAGCGCAGCGGATCATTCGAGAGCAAGCGCAGCTCGGACAAGCCGTCGAACACCACACATTGCGGATTCAAACGATCGATCTCGTGCATCAGCCGCTTCGAGAGGTCGAAGAGCTCGGTGTCTGCTGGGTGAAATACCGAACCGCGGCTCTCGGCCTCGAGATCTTCTCCGGAGCGCGTGAGGTCGCAGATCTCTATCCCATCGAGCGTCCAGCCGTGCGACGCGCAAGTGCTCTCCAGGTCGGCGCGCGATTCGGTCAGCGAGAAATACAGGCACTTCTCGCCCGCACGGCAGCGCTCTCTCGCGAACTGAAGCGCGAGTGTGGTCTTGCCCGAGCCGGGATCGCCTTGAACCAGGTAGCAGCCCGCGCGTACGAAGCCGCCGAGGAGAATGTCGTCCAACCCGGCGATGCCGGTGCTCAAATACTCCGGCGATCGCGCTGCTACGTTCATATGCCGTTCTTTGCCGCGGAAAAGGTCGCTGGCGCAGTCCGTTCGCAGGCTTTCTCACGAGGCGAATTGCCACTCGACCGAGTTACTTCGGACGGACGACGTCAGCTACGATCGACGCGAGCACGGCGGGCTCAATCGGCTTGGCGAGGTGGGCGCGGAAACCGGCCTCCAGCGCCCGCGCGCGGTCCTGTTCCCGGGCGGACGCCGTCAGCGCCACCACCGGAACGTCACCGCCGCCATCGAGCGCGCGCAGCTTCGAAAGCAAGGCAAAGCCATCCTCCAAGGGCATGGAAATATCGCTCAGGATCATGTCGGGACGCGCGCTCCGGTACGATTCGAGCGCTTCCCGCACCGAGCTGGCCGACGCCACCACGGCTCCGGCCTGCTCCAACACCGCGACGATCACCTCGCGCGCGTCGTGCTCGTCGTCCACCACCAGCACCCGGACGCCCTCCAGCGGGGTCGTCTGCGCCTTCGGCTCCAGGTCGGCCGTGCGCAGCAGGCGCTCGGAGCTCGGCCGGCCCTCGCTGACCGGCAACTGGATCGTGAACGCCGCCCCCTTGCCGCGCCCGGCGCTGACGACCTCCACCGTGCCCCGGTGCAGCTCGACGATGTGTTTGACGAGCGCGAGGCCCAGGCCCAAGCCCCCCGCGCTCCGCGTCGATGCCGGATCCGCCTGCCGGAACCGGTCGAACACGTAAGGCAAGAAACTCGGTTCGATCCCGACGCCGGTGTCCGACACCCGCAACGTGATGGCCTCGTCCGTCTGCCGAACGGAGACGGAGATCGTCCCGCCCGAAGGCGTGAATTTGACCGAGTTCGACAGCAGGTTCCAGATCACCTGCTGGAGGCGCTCGGGGTCTGCGAGGAGCAGGCACAGCTGCCGGTCGAAGCTCGCGTGGATAGTGACCGACTTGGCCGCGGCCGAAGCGCGCACCGCATCGACCGCCTGGTTCACGATGTCCACCAGGTTCGAGGGTTTCGGCTCGATCGCGAACTTGCCCGCGATGATCCGCGACACGTCGAGGATGTCGTCGATGATCCGCACCTGGGCTTTGGCGTTTCTGTGGATGATCTGCAGGGGCTTTGCGATCTCTGGATCCGTCACGCGGTCCTTCAAAATCGTGGCCCACCCGAGGATCGCGCTCAGCGGGGTGCGGAGCTCGTGCGACACCGTCGCGAGGAAATCGTCCTTGGCGCGGCTGGTCTGCGCGGCGGCCGCGGCGGCGCGCTCGTTCTGTTCGGCTTCGAACCGCTCCGTCAGATCCCGGGTGATCTTGGCGAAGCCCCGGATCTTGCCCTCGGAGTTGCGGAGCGGGGTGATCGAGACGTCGGCCCAGAATCGGGTGCCGTCTTTGCGAACTCGCCAACCTTCTTCCTCGAACCGCCCTTCGCGACGCACGGTTTCCAGGATCTGCGCAGGTCGCCCGCGTTCGCGATCTTCCGGCGTGTAGAAGACGCTGAAGTGTTGGCCGAGGATCTCCTCGGGCTCGTAGCCCTTGAGCCGGTGTGCCCCGACGTTCCAGGTCGTGACGTGGCCCTGTTCGTCCAGCATGAAGATGGCGTAGTCGACCACCGCGTCCACGAGCGAGTGAAAGCGCTCCTCGGATTCCCGAAGCCGTTCCTCGGCGGCGCGGCGATCCGACAGGTCGCGCGTCACTTTGCCGAAGCCCCGCAGCATACCGGAGCCGTCTCGGAGCGCCGTGATCACCACGTTGGCCCAGAAGCGGCTGCCGTCTTTGCGAACCCGCCACCCCTCGTCTTCGACGCGCCCAACCTTCGCGGCCACCTCCAACAGCCAGCGCGGCTTGTCGGCCGCGATGTCTTCCTCTGGGTAAAAGGTCGAGAAATGGCGACCGACGATCTCTTCGGCCTTGTAACCCTTGATCTTTTCTGCGCCCGCATTCCAGGTCGCGACGTACCCGTCGACGTCGAGCATGAAGATGGCGTAGTCGAGGACGCTCTCGACGAGCAGGCGGCAATCGTCCCAGGTGAGGAGGGGGATGGTGGGCAGGCGGTGGAGATTCGGCGCCATGTGAGCTGTTTTTTTTAATGCTTCGATCGACCGCGATCCATCGCGAAAACGCCGCGGTGGCTGCGCAAAAACACTCTGCGAGTCGTCGCCTCAGGCCGACTTCTTCCTCTTCTGAGGACGCCTGGCGGGTGAGTTGGTCTTGGCCAGAACCCTTCGATCCAGCGAGGCGTCCAGCGGCGTGGTCTTCACGGCGCCCGCCAGCACCTGGCGCAGGTTCTCGAACAGCGGCCGGAGATAGTCTCCTTCGCGCTCTTTTTGAAAAGCCTCGTCGAGCTCATCGCCCAGGGCATCCAGCATTTCGCTTCCGAGCGCCTGTTCCACTTTCGGGAAGAACTCCGTTTCCTCTTCCTTCACGTGATGCTCGACGAGCTCCTTCAACACCGTGACCTTGTAGTCGAAGTCGTCTTCGCCGAGCGCCTGATTCGCCTGATACAGGCTGAACTCGATGACTCCGTGCTCGACCAGCGCGCTGCCCAGTAGTTCCTCGAGGCCGAGCTCCTGTTCACAGGCCGGGTAGAAGATCTTGCGCTCGATCGCGTCGTGCGCGACGAGGTTCGAGGCGAGCTGCAAGAAGTACGACTTTTTCTCGGCGCGATCCTCGGTGTCTTCGATGGCCTGGAAGAGGCGGGCGACCTCTCGGTGCTGCTGCTTGAGGAGCTCGGTGGCTTTCATGACGCTCGCGCACAGCAACAAGCATGCCCTAGGGGATCTGGCCGCGGAGCACCCTAGCGGTGACGATGTTGTTGGGACAATAGGTCGCAGCGGGGGCCATCTGCCCCAAAGGCAGCAGTCTTCCTGCCGAAAACGAAGCCGGCATGAGACGTGCTTAATCGCGGCGCAAAGCATGAGCCTCCGGAATGCGATCTTGGCGGTCGGTGCGCTGGCGTTGGTCTGGAGTGCCGTCGCTTGCAG
>JALYWZ010000145.1 GCA_030852505.1 Myxococcota bacterium
GGCTCGCTTCGCCTTCGGGCCGGGCGGGGAGCTTCGGCTCACAGCGATTTCAGGAATTGCACCAAGTCGGACTGCTCCTCGGGCGTCAGCGCCAGCGAGAACTGCGTGTTGAAGTGTGCGACCACGTCGGCCAGGGTCGCGAACCTTCCGTCGTGGAAGAATCCGCCCTTTTCGCGCGTGAACACGCCGCGCAGCGGCGGCGGCCGATAGCCGTGGTTCGGGGAGCGGTCGGCCTGGAACGAGTCGATGCCGATCACGCTCGCGGGGACGACGTTGAACCCCGGCAACGTGTAGAGCGGCGGCACGTGGCAGTTCGTGCAGCGCGCTTCGCCTTCGAACAGCGCGCGGCCGCGCTCGGCCGCCTTGCGATCGTAGCTGTGGCGAGGCGGAGTCGGCGTCGGGATGGCTTCGACGTAGCTGAGCAATGCGGGCAGTTTGTCGGTGACGAGGTCGGGCGTGTGCCGGACCCTGCCGAAGTTGTTGGCGGCGGCGATCGGAAACTGCGTCGCGTCGGACAGCCGGCGGTCGGAGAAGATGCCCTGTCCGAACATCTCCAGGTTGATGACCAGCGGAACCCATGCCGAGATGCCGCTGAAGCCGTTCCAGGTCATTTGCCCGACGCCCTGCAGATCGAACAGCGGCGGGATCAGCACCGCCGCCGGCGCGCCGTCGGGGCGCGTCGCCTTGCCATCGAGGTGCAAGAACGCGTCGAACTTGCCGCGCCCCCAGCCGCGCAACACCGCCCGCACCGTATCGTCGCTGACGCCGAGGGCGTTCGAGAAGAACGACACGTCGGGTGCGGCGGCAACGATCGAGCCGACGTCGAGATCGCGGTTCGGCCAGCCGTCGAGGCGACGACCGATGCCGGGCGCGAAGCTGTCGTCGGTCATCGTGTGGCAGAGGGCGCACTGGATGCCGATGCTCTGGATCCGTCCTCTGTGGTCGAAGAACCCGGTCAAGCCGATCACCGCGTCGAGCTTGAGCAGTGCGAGCGTGACGGCCGGATCGTTCAGATCCACCTGGCCACGCTGGATCTTCCTCTGCAGCGAGTGCGGCAGTGCGTCGACGTCTACCTTGAGGCCCAGGGACAGCGCGGTGGCAGGGCTCACGCCGGCGCCGATGCCGCCGTTCGCTTCACCTGCGATCGCCAGGTGTAGCTGCAGCTCGTCGCCCCAGAAGCTCTCGTCACCGAAGGTCTCGTAGCGAAAGATCCGCTTGCCTTCGCGATACTTCTCGAGCACGGCGGCCTCCGCGTTCGGGGGCGCGCCGGTGCCGTGGGCCAGCTCGACCTGCCCGGTCGTTGCCTCGCTCTCGACGCCGACGGCTTCGCCTGAGTCGACTCCGCTGCACGCGACCAACGAGAGCATCGCTGCCCCTGCAAGAATACGATTCGAACGCTTGACCATCGCTGTCCCTCCAACGTGAATGAGCGGCCTACCGTCCCAGGGCGCGCTCCGGCCTCTCCCCAGAGAGACACGCCACTCCGACCATTACTCAGGGTACAGGATCCAGACTCCAACACAACCCAAGTCGTGACTCATCTGGGGGGAGTGATGAATTAATTACCAAGTGCGCAGACCGCGACGACGCGCGGCGACGAGAACATAGGACAACGAACACTCCGCGCAGTGACTACAGTGATCGCGGTCCGCGCTGGTCACTTCGAGTTCACGCTTCGGGGTGGCGCTCCTGATCACTCGTCGGGGTGATTGGCCCCCGCGCGACGCTTGTCGGCGCGGGTCATGAATGCAGGGCGAATGTGGGGCGGAGCACGCCCGAGCTCCGCCAGTTTCATCGAAGCTCGATGAATTGTGCTCCCACGGCGCGCCGGATACTGCACACTCAAACCTGCCGAAGCTCGACGTTTCCCATGCGCGCCGCAATGACAGGCCCGGGTCCCTCCCCTCGAACCGCACCGCCGGGGTTCACGGTGACGAGCCCGGACCACGCTCGCATGCGAGTCTTGATCGTCGATGATAACCCGGCGATCCACGAGGACTTTCGCAAAATTTTAGTTGGGCGTCCGAACGATCAACAGGCGCTCTTGCAGCTCGAGCGCGAGCTGTTCGGTGACTCCGGCGCGCCCGACGCCGACCCGGCGGGACGGACCGAGTTCGAGCTCGAGATCGCCTTCCAGGGCGAACAGGCCGTCGCGCTCGCGCGCGCGGCGCTCGCCGAGGGCAGGCCGTTCCAGCTCGCGTTCGTCGACGGGCGAATGCCGCCTGGCATGAGCGGCATCGATACCATCGCCGGGTTGTGGGAGGTGGACCCACGGCTACAAGTGGTGGTGTGCACGGCGTTCTCCGATCACAGCTGGTCGGATATCGTGCGCAAGCTCGGCCATAGTGACGGCCTGCTCGTGCTGCGGAAGCCGTTCGACGGCATCGAGGTGCTGCAGCTCGCTCACGCCCTGACGCGGAAGTGGGTGCTCGGCCATGCGCTCCGCCAACGCCTCGACAACCTGGAGACCGTGGTCGGAGCCCGCACCCAGGCGCTCGAGGACGTGAACCACGAGCTCCGGGTGCAGATCGATCAGCGCAGCCGCGCCGAGGCCGACCTCCGGCACCTCGCCACGCACGACCCCGTCACCGGCATCCCGAACCGGGTGCTGCTCCGCGAGCGCATGACGGCCTCGCTCGCCCGCGCCCGGCGCACGGGCTCGTCCGTAGCACTGGTGCTCGTCGATCTCGACCACTTCAAGGAAGTGAACGACGCGTATGGCCACCCCGCTGGCGACGAGCTGCTCCGCGCCGTCGCGGAGCGCCTGCGCGGCTGTGTCCGTGCCTCCGACGTCGTGGCGCGGATCGGCGGCGACGAGTTCGTGCTCTTGGTCGAAGACATCGTGGAGCCCGAGGAAGCGGCGCTGGTGGCCGAACGCGTGCTCAGGGCCTGCTCCGAACCATTCCTGGTGTCCGGGCACGCAGTGCACACGCCCCCCAGCATGGGCATCGCGCTCTACCCGCACGACTGCAGCGACGCGGAAGGGCTGCTGAAGAGCGCCGATCTCGCGATGTACGAGGCCAAGGAGTCCGGGCGCGCGACCTTCCGTTACTACGCGCACGGCATGCTCTCGAGCTCGAACGAGAAGCTTCGCTTGCGCGAGCAGCTGATGCAGGCCCTCGAGCGCGACGAGATCAAGGTCTGGTACCAGCCGCTGGTCGACCTTTCGAGCGGGCGGGCCTGCGCCGTCGAGGCGCTGGTGCGCTGGCAACACCCGGAGCTCGGCCTGGTTCCACCGATGAAGTTCATCCCGACCGCGGAAAAGTCGGGGCTGATCGTACCGATGGGCGCCTACGTGCTGCGCACGGCCTGCCGGCAGCTCGCGGAGTGGCGGGCGCGCGGCCTCGAGCTGTCGATGGCGGTGAACGTGTCGGTGCGCGAGGTGCAGGCACCGGGCTTCCTCGACGTGGTGCGGAACGCGGTCGCACAAGCCGCGATCCCGCCGCAGGCCCTCGAGATCGAGCTCACCGAGAGCGACGCGGTCCGCGATCCCGAGCGCTTCGCCGCGGTCCTCGCCCAACTGGCCGAGCTCGGAGTGCGGATCGCGATCGACGACTTCGGCTCCGGGTATTCGTCGCTGATGCGGCTGCGCGCGCTGCCGCTGCACGTGCTCAAGGTCGACCGCTTCCTGGTCAGCGAGCTCGCGAACAACGAGCGCGACGCGGCGATCGTCGGCGCGGTGGTGGCCATGGGTCACTCGCTGGGGTTGACGGTCGTGGCCGAAGGCGTGGAGACGCCCGAGCAGCTCGAGGCGCTCCGTCACCTCACCTGGAACCAAACGGTGCCGGCGCGCTGCGACCGCGTGCAGGGCTACTTGCTGAGCAAGCCGCTCACTGCGGAGGACGCGAGCGAGTGGCTCACGTGCGCGCAGCCGAAGAGCGGGTTACGCCCGACGGGCTGAGCTCGAGCGGGAGCTCGAGGACGAAGGTGGCGCCCGTGCCGGGGCCGTCGCTGTGGGCCGTGAGCCGCCCGCCGAGCTCGCGCGCGGCGATCGCGCTGGTGTGCAGCCCGAAGCCGTGACCGTCGGGCCTGGTCGTGTAGCCGAAGCGGAACAGCCGTTCGCGGTTCTCGGCTGCGATGCCGACACCGCTGTCACGCACGGCGATCGCGATCCGCCCGTCCCCGAGCGGCTCGACGCCGAGCCGCAACGTGCGCTGGTGGCTCGCGATCCCGGACAGCGCCTGCCGCGCGTTGCTCAGCAAATTGACCAGGATCTGCAGGACCTTGTGGCGGTCGGTGACGACGCGCGGTACGTCCGCGTAGTCGCGCTCGATGCGGATCGCCAGTTGATTCAGGGAGTGCTCGCTCAGGGTCAGGGCGTCGTCCACGAGCTCGGACACGGCACACGACTGCGCGACGTCGAAGGTGGTCGCGTGGCTCTGCTGTTTGCCGACGATCGCCTTCATGTGCTCGACGTGGCGCCGCAGCGACTGCACCTCGTTGCACATGCCCTCGCGCTCCGCCGCGAGGTGCCCGCCGAGGCCTTCGAGGTACGGACCGAGCTTCCGGCCGCGCTCGTCCTCGGCCAGAAAGCGCTGCAGATCCTGGCCGCGCCCTCCGAGCAAGGCGCCCGCGCGGCGGACGCCGGAGAGCTCGAAGCTCGACAGCTTCTCGGCCAGGAGCTCGACCGAGACGTTGATGCTGTTCAAGGCATTGCCCACGTTGTGGAGCACGCCGGTCGCGACGTCCGCCATGCCGGCGCGGCGCGACACCTCGGCCAGGAGCTGCGACGACTGGACCAGCTTCTCCTGAGTTTCGCGGAGCTCGCGGTTCGAGGCAGAGAGCTCCAACCTTTCTCGATCGAGCTCTGCGAACAGACGCGCGTTGTCGAGCAGCGCGCCGAGGTGCCGCCCGAGCTGGAGAAAATGCGGCGAATCCTGCTCTTCTACGGCCCGGAACTCCTCGGTCCCGGCGACGAAGCCGGACGTCAACAGCAGGCTCGAGCCCGGCCCGGCCAGGAGCAACCAGTGAAACATCCCGAGCCCGAGCGCCTCCCCGAGCGGATGATTCGGGTGTGAGCCGTGCCGCGCGAAGAAACCACACGGCGTCTCTTCGAGCCGTTCGAAGAGCCCCGGGGGCGCCGCCACCTCCGTCGCGAGCTCGCGCGGCGCGAGCCCCGTGCGGAGCACCAGCTTGCCCGTTGCGGCGTCGTAGGCATGAACGGCGGCAACCTGGAACGCGAGCTCGTCCACCATCGCGGTCACCCACTGTTCGAGCAGCGAGCTTTCGCCTGCGCGGCTCAGGTTGCTGGAGAGCGCCTGGAAGACGTTCAGCCAGACCTCGGTGCGGCGCCGTTCTTGGCGCAACTCGAACACCTCACGCTCCCGCCGGAGCAGTAAGATCGCCTTGCGGCGCAGCACGTCCACCGAGCCCGGCATCACTCAGTCCGCGAGCACGAGCAGCGAGTAGGCGTAGTTGTGAAAGGCGGGTTTCCCGGCCACCGGAACCAGCTCGCCCCAGGGAAACATGCCGATCCACGCGGGCTCCCCGGCGACCGCGCGCTGGACGCCGAGGTTCTCGGCGAGCGTGGCCTCGTCGCCCAGGAACGGGCGGGTGCGGGCGCCGCATTCGAAGCCGAACACCGCGCGCGCGGCACGTCCTGCGAGGCGCGCGGCCAGCGCTTCGCTCATCCTGCGTGAGCCCTCGAGCACCTCTTCGATGCTGCGGTGATGCAGCATGATCTTGGTGCCTTCGGGGATGGCCGGGCCGAGCACGATCGCGCCAGTCTCGGGGTCGATCGAGTAGGCCGAGCGCACGAGGTACTGGTCGGAGCCGGGCTGCGGAACGCCGATCGCGAGCGCCGTGACCTGGCTCGACAAAGTCGAGATGTCACCGCAGATCTCTTCCCAGACGTCGGAGGCCCGGGCGCCGTCGAGCTCGAACAAGAGGTTGTCCTTGGCGCGAGTGACGGTGAGCTCGACGCCCGCCGGCGAACAGCCGTGGGCATGAGCGATTTCTACCCGGAAATCGCCGCACATCCCGAAGCCAACGGCCGCGCGCGTCGCGACCTGGGTGCCGTGATACACGTACGTCTCGCGCAGCGCCTGATAGCTGAAGGAGTGCGCGGCCGCGCCGCCCAGGATCGGGCAGCCGAGCTCGCGAAACAGGCCCTCGAGCAGCCGATCCGGATCGACGCCGCACAGAGCGTCGTAATGCAACACGACCGCCGACGGCTCCGACGGCAAGCCCTGACGGATGGTTCGACCGAGAGCCCGCCCTTTCTCGAAGGTGTCGACCGGGATGTCGTGCACGACGCCGTTGGAAACGGACACGCCCGCGCCACCGAGGCCCATCACGCCCGCGGCGTAGCCCTCTTCGCGGATGAAGCCGCGCCCCACGACTCCTTGCGTGGAGCAACCGACCACGGCGATCTCGCGGCCGAGCACGTCCCCGAGACCCTCGAGGAAGCCCTGCTGATCGTGATTGACCGTCAGATAGGTCACGACCAGGGCCGGCGGCTCGCGAAACGCTGCTTGGAGTTGCCTGGCGAGGTTTCTTCCGGTCTCCCGGGAGCTCGCCGAGTGCGTCATGAAGCTCGCGGCAGAGACAGGCATTGTCGAATCCTTAACCGACGGCGACGGCTCCGCGGCCAAGGACCGACTCCGCAGCTCGATTTATGGGCGGAAGTCGCGCACCTCCTACGCACCCGTAAGTGCTTCGGCGCAAGTCGCTCTAGTGGTACGTGTAAGCGAACGAGAGCTCGAGCATCTCGGGCCGCAAGAATTCAGGCTGTCCCTCGTGCGAGCGCGCCACGCGCGAGAACGTCGCTCGGGCGGACACGCCGAGGCTGAGCTCGCTGGAGACGAACCAGTCCTGGCCCAGCGCGAGCGCGGCGCTCGGTCCGGCAAATCCAGGCTCCCGCGGGTTGCCCTTTTCGTCGCTCTCTACCGCCAGGGCCACCCCGGCGGAGGCGTCGACGTGAAAGCCGCGTCCAGGGTCCGGATAGTAGCTGACGAGCGCAGCGAGCCGCGCCCAGGTCAGCTTCACGCTATCGTCGTCGGGCGCCCGCGACTGGCCGTGCTCGTAGAAGGTGGGGTCGAGGCGCGCGGCCCACAGACTGCCGGCGAGGACCAGGCCGGCAACCGGCGTCGCACCGGCGGCCAGGGTCGTCGATTGGCCGAGCGCGCGGATCGCCGTGCGTTCGGGAAACGCGCTCGGCTGGCGGGCACGGGCGCGAAAGAGCGTGAGTCCGGTCTCGACCCGCGCGAAGAAGCCGTCGTGAAGGCGCGGCGTTGCTGGGCACTCCCCGCTTCGCGCCGCAGCGCTCGGACCTCCGGCAAAGCCGGGGGCGGCGTTCGCGGTGAGCGCCAACGCGCAACACACAGCGCTCGCTCGCACGCCGCCCCGGCTCACGTCACAAGAGCACGATGATCAAGAGCACGAGCAACACGATCGCCAGCGCGCTCGCGCTGATCACGATCACGTCGCCACCCTGATAGTTGCGCGCTTCCTGTGACTCCGCCGCGCGCGCCGCGTAGCGCTTCTCTTCCGACGCCGAGCCGAGCGTGGCGCTGCCAGGCGCCGTCTGCACCGCCGGCTCGCGCGACTCGAGCGCGAACGCCGACGTCGCGGGCGTGGTGAGAGCCAGAGCCAAAAGACCCGTTCCGACCAGATGCCGAATGTCCATGTTGCGCTGTTCCAGCAAGCGATATGCCAGCTTCACTTGGCCTGTGCGGTCTTGGCCGCGCTCAGGAAAGTGACAATCGTGACTCCCTTGCTCACGGCCCACTCGCGCGCAAAACCCTCGTAGCTGTTGGTCTGGAAACCGATCGCCGGGTCCAGGAACAGCACGCGCTCCTTCTCGGGCTCGTAGCCGATCACCACCTGGTAATGAGCGACGGCCTTGTCCTTGCCGTACGGCTTGCCGACGCCGACGATCACCGGCCTGCCGCGGCGGAGCTCGTAGATGAGGTCGCCCATGTTCCCGTAGAACACGTACGAAGAAAAGCCGTTCGCGCGCGCGTGCGTCTCGATGTCGCTCGCGCGAAGCTGCTTGCCGTTTCTGCCGACGGCCTGCACCACGGCCTCGGGGGTCGTCGGCTTGCCCCAATAGCCGAGCACTGCAGCCAGCGCGGCAGCGCCGCAATCGTGATCACTGGCTTGCAGAACACGTGGGAAGTCCGGAACGACGACCCAGCGCTTGTCCTCCTGGATTTTGATGATCTGCGCTTGGCGCGCGGTCCCCGTGTAGGATGCGCAGCCGAGGTTCATGATGGCGAACAGAGCGACGGCGGGAGTGAACTTCACGACCGCTGAACAAGCAGGATGTGTTCCAGACCAAAAGGCGCTCGTCGGGCGGATTTTCACGGGCCGCCGGGACCCTGTCGAGGCAAGGCGCCCCGCCAGGCGTGGCGCGCGAGGCGACTTGGAGCGCTCGCAGACCTAAGCGGACGAGCCGATCCGAGAAAGCACGGCGTCGAGCAAGCGCTGGGTCACGACCTCGGGGTCGCCCACGCCGGAGAGGTGGATCACGGTGTCGCCGGGCACGAGCGCCTCGGCTCGGGCGTAGGCGGCCGCGAGCTTCAGCTGCAGCTCGTCCGCGTCGAAGATCTCTTCCGCGCCGCCGCGTTGTTTGCGGCGGGACTTGGCCTCTGCAAACGGGACATCGAGCACGATCGTGAGCTCGGGACGGCGAGCATGGCGGTTCAGCGTTCGGAGCCAGGGCAGGCTCTCGTCACCCGCGGCAGTGACGGATTGATAAACCAAGCTCGACAGGTCGTAGCGATCGCTCACCACGATCGTGCCGGCCGCGAGTGCGGGTAAAATTTCGCTGTCGAGGTGGTCGAGGCGATCCGCGGCGAAGAGCAGCGCGAGCGCCTCGGAGCGCAAGCGTCGCGGCTCGCCGTTCGGGTCGAGCAGCCGGCGCTCGAGCACGGAGCGGATCAGCGC
>JALYWZ010000721.1 GCA_030852505.1 Myxococcota bacterium
GTCGGGCCGACCATCACCGATTTCTTCTGGCTCGGTGTGGTCGTCAACGAAGGCGACGAGACCAAGTGCACGCTCACCGTGAGCGTCGGCGTCGAGGCGCCCGGCAGCGCCCCGGTGAAGTTTGCCGGCCCCGTCGTCGCGCCCATGTACCGCTTCGAGGGTCTGACCAACAACCTGTATTGCCTCGCGCCCGGCCAAACCGGCGTGGCAGTCGCGCAACCCTTCGAGGTCGCACCGCAGTTCGCGGCCGAAGACATCCGCTCCGTCACTTATGGCGTCTCCGGCGAAAACGCCGGCGAGATCCTGCCCGCGGATTGGGTCGAGCTCCGCAACGTCGTGGTCCAGAGCGAGGGGCTGAAGAGCCGCGTCGCCGGGGACGTCGCGAAGCTCAGCGCCGCCGCCGTGAGCGGCATCGCCGCCGTGGTCTTCCCCAAGAACGAGGACGGCGCACCGCTCGCCTACTACCGCTTGCGCGATCCACGGACCAGCGCGCCGTCCGGCTCGCTGTGGCACTTCCAGACGCCGTTCTACGACGGCAGCTTCCAGGACGCCTTCGTGTTCTACGAGCACGGCACGCCCGGCGCGCCTTGAAATCAGGCGCGCTGCCGGCGGGCTTCGAGTTCCTGCTGCGAGAGTGAGTCGAGCACGTCGCGCGCTCCCAGAACCGCGACCAGGCCCGCAGGGATGAAGCCGAGCGAGCCGGCGATCACGAGCTGCGCGCCGCGGCGCGCGTGGCCCAGCAAGAGCAGCGCCGCGCCCAGCAGCGACAGCGCGAGAAACGGGCCCATCACGTACAGCAGCACCCGCTCTTCAATCGCCACGAACGCGGTCATGGCGGAGTTGATCAGAAGCCCGAAAATCAACTTGCCGTTGATCATGTGAGCGCCACCTTCTTCTCGCGTACCTCGTTCACGCGCTGGACGAGCACCTGCAAGAGCTCGCGCCCGGCGGAGGGCTCCAGCGCTGCGAGCGGCAACTGCACGCGCTTTGCGTCCGCGGTCGTCACGAACGCGCGCGCGTCCGACACTCGCTTCACCCCTTCGACGTCACGATACAGAACCAGCCGCTTGGGGGCGATCATCCCAGGCTTCAGCTCCAGGTGGTCGCCGTGAAGACGAACGATCGGGTTGTTCTTTTCCCAGCGCGTGGTGAACAGCATCAAAATCCCGATGCCGAGCGACACCGCCACGCCGCCGGCCTGTAAGAACAGCCCGAGCGAGCCGAGGACGATCAGAACGACGGCCATGCCCGTCTTGAAGCCCGTGCCAGCCATTCCCTGCGACTTGACGAAATAATCTTTGCTCATGCCACCACCACTCACCGTGCACCCGCGTCGAGTAAACCGAAGGCGCCTCACGGCGTCAAGCCGCCGTACCCGGGGATCGTTCGTGGTAGCTTGGCTTCCCCGATGCAAGGACGAGCCTTCGCGCGCGACGGCGTGTTTCGCAGCGAGTGCGGCGTGTCGATCGCCATCGCAGCTCCCGCCGCGCGGGTCTGGGCCTTGCTCACCGACGCCGCCGATTTCCCGCGCTGGAACTCAACGGTCACCCGGATCCAAGGCCAGATCGCGCTCGGCGAGCGATTGAAGATCACGGTGCCGAGCTCCGACCGGAGCTTCGGGGTCGAGGTGAGCGAGCTGGTAGCCGAGCAGCGCATGGTCTGGAGCGGCGGGGCGGCGCTGCTCTTCAGGGGTGTCCGCACCTTCACGCTTTCACCCAGATCCGACGGAGGCGTCGAGTTCTCGATGGTGGAGGTGATGAGCGGCGTGATGCTCCCGCTGATCCAGAGCTCGCTCCCCGACCTGACCCAGCCGTTCGAGCAATACGCCGCGGATCTCAAGCGGGAAGCCGAGCAGGCTTGATGGCGCGACGCCCGTTGCTGCAACGTCCCCTGCGGTCGCTCGGCAAGCTGGCCGCGAAACCGACAGGCCCGCAGGCTCCGAAGACTGCGAAGCCCTCGCAGCCCTCCGTGCAGACGTTCGCAGAGGTGATGCGCCGCGACGGCGCCGTGCCGCTCGCGCCGTCAGCGGGTCGGGTGTTGGCCGCGAAGCCGCGCCGGGCCAGCGCCCGCGCGCCCGCGTTCCCGAGCTTCCGCCTGGAAGCGCGCGATGGCTTCATCGAGGGCCAGCGTGCGCGCCTCGCCACGCGCGAGCTCGCTCGTCTGCACGGCCCTCCAGAAGCGACGCTGGACCTGCACCGCAAAAACGCTGAAAGTGCCCGCGCCCTGCTGGCTGAGTTCCTCGAGCAGGAACGAGCCAAGGGCAGGCAGCGCGTGCTCGTGATCGTGGGCAAGGGCCGCCATAGCGCCGGCGGCTTCGCCGTGCTGCGCTCCGAAATCGGCGATTGGCTGTCGGAGCCTCCGCTGTCTGCCCACGTGCTGGCCTTCGCTACCGCCCGCCCCGAGCTCGGCGGCACGGGCTGTCTGTCCGTGCTCTTGGCGGCCAAAGCCAAGCGCTAGAGCACAGCGCGGGCTCGAGATTTCCCCAATCGCAGAGCTCGGGTATGAGACCCTCATGACGGACCGTGCCCGAGGAGTGCGCGTTTGACCTACTGTGTGGCGCTCAAAGTGGCGGCCGGCATGGTGTTCGCGTCGGATTCGCGCACCAACGCCGGCTTCGACCAGGTGAGCACGTTCCGGAAAATGATTGTCTACGAGCGGCCGGGCGATCGCTTCATGACGCTCTTGTCGGCCGGCAACTTGTCGATCTCACAGTCGGTACGCGAGAAGCTGCAGTCGGAGGAGCTCACGATCGACGGCGTGCCGCAGACGATCTGGAACGTTAAGAGCCTGTTCGACGCGGCTCGCATCCTCGGCACCACGATGCGCCGAGTGGACGAGCTGGACGGCCCGGTCTTGCGAGCAGCCGGCATCGACGCCAGCTGCACCATGATCTTCGGCGGCCAGATCGCCGGCGAGGTGATGCGGTTGTTCCTGGTCTACTCGACGGGCAACTTCATCGAGGCCACCCCCGAGACCTGCTACTTCCAGATCGGCGAGTCCAAGTACGGCAAGCCGGTGCTGGACCGGATCCTGGTGCCGAGCATCCCGCTCGCGGACGCGGCCAAGTGCGCGCTGGTGTCGATCGACTCGACGTTGAAGTCGAATTTGTCCGTGGGTTTGCCGGTCGATCTGCTGGTTTACGAAGCCAACTCGCTCGCCAGCAACGAGCTCGTCTGCATCGACGAGAACAACCCGTATTTCGCGATGATCCGCGGCACCTGGGGCACGCGCTTGCGCGAAGCCTTCGCCAGCATGGAGAACCCGAAGTTCGACGCCTCGCCGGCGGAGCACCCGCTGCACGTGCGCTCGGAGCGCTACGAGGTTCTGCGAAAGATCACGAATCCGCACGAGAAGATCGTGTGATTCGAGCAGAAGAACCGGTTTAATCGAGCGAGAAACTTCGCGTCAGCCGACACGTCATTGG
>JALYWZ010000146.1 GCA_030852505.1 Myxococcota bacterium
AGGTGGTCTGGTTCGAGGAGGGGGAGCACGACGCGGTGTATTCCGTCTTGGAGCACGCGTACTTGCACGTGCCGCCCTCGCACGATGGGGTCTGATTGGCGACGGTTGGGCAGACGGTCCCGCAGGTTCCGCAGTTGTTGAGATCCGTGCTGACGGCCGCACACGAGGTCGGCGCATTCACGGGGCAGGCCATCGTGACGTCACTGGCCTTCTGCCCGCACGTCCCGTTCGAGAGCCCCGTCAGGGCGGCGGTGCAGCCCTGACAAGACAAGCTGCAGGCTGCGTCGCAACAGACCTGGTCCTTGCAGAAGCCGCTCGTGCATTCGTTGGCGCTGCTGCAGCCCGCGCCCTTGCCCTTCGTCGGCGCGCAGCTGTTGCCGGCACAGTAGTAACCGGACCGGCAATGTGAATCGCTGGAGCAGCTGGTGCGGCAGGCGCTGGCGGAGGCGCAAGTCAGATTATCCGGACAGGCCGTGGCCGTGGTCGGACTGCAGGTCGATGCGCCGTTGCAGGAACCCTCCGGCGTGAGCGTGTCGCCGCTACACGTCGCCGTTCCGCATGCCGTCCCGACGGAGCGTACCCGGCAAGCACCGCCCCCGGTGCACTCGCCGTCACGGCCGCAGGCATTGGAGGTGTCCGCGGCGCACTCGTCGTCGGGGTCCTCACCGGCGGGGATGCCGACACAACGACCCGAGCTCTGTCCCGTCTTTTCCTTGGAGCACGCGCTGCAGGCGCCTTCGCACTCGTTCTCGCAGCACACCTCGTCGATACAGAAACCCGAGCGACACTGGTTGTCCGCGGTGCAGGCCTGGCCGTCGGTCTGCTGGTTGTGGCAGGTCTGGTCTTCCTCGTCGCAGTAGCTGCCGGTCGGACAGTCCGGATCGGCACTGCAGGGCTGCTGACAGCCCACGTCCGTGCACGGGTTTTGCCCGCACGCGACGGGCGCCGCGGCCTGACAGCTGCCCTCGCCGTCGCACGTGCGAACGGGCGTGAAGCTCGAGCCATTGCAGCCCGCTTCGGCACACACTTCGTTGGACCCGAACAGGCGGCACGCGCCCGCCCCGTCGCAGCTCCCATCGGTGCCGCAACTCGCGGGGGCGCTCGCCTCGCAATCGTCGTGCGGATCGGAGCCGGCCAGCGCGGGCCCGCACGTGCCGTTGGGGAGCCCGGTGTAGAGCCCCACGCAGGCTTCGCACGTGCCGTCGCACGCGCGATCGCAGCACACCTCGTCCTGGCAAAGCGCTGACTCACACTCCGCGTTCGAAACACACGCGAGCCCGTTGCTCTTCGCGCCCGGGTTGGTCCCACCCACGGGATCCGTGCCGCTGCCGCCGTTGCTCGGAGAGCCCCCGTTCGACGATGAACCGCTGTTCCCGCCGTTCGCGCCTGCGCCGCCTCTGCCTCCGCCTCCGCTCGCAGATGACGCCTCGCCGTCCGCCGCTCCGGCGCTCCCCGAGTCGCCGTTCGTCGCGTCCATCCCGGCTTCTCCGCCTTGCTGTGGCGGCTCGGAGAAGCTGCGTTCGTGCTCGCAACCCGCGACCAAGAGAAACGCGCCCGCCAGCGCGCAGACCAATGCACTCAGATTACTTCGCATCCAACCACCTCACCGAGCTCGCCAGCGCTAACACCCAGCTCGATGCAATGCAAAACTCGGCCCGTGCATCCCAGCGAAACACAGGTGCAAAAGAGCCTCGTAACTGAGGGGTCGAGGCGCCTGCTCCGAGCCAGCAAACGAACATAGAGCCGCGGTGACGCCCCCCGCACACGAGTAGTTCTGAAGGACGATTGCTCTCGGCTGGAGCGCGAGCGAGCGCCACCGCGGTCCAGCGGCGGAACGTTTCCAGCGAACACGCTCACCAGGCGCGAGCGAGCCGCGCGGCGAAAACTGGATTTTGACTCTGTAGCACTGAGAGTGCTACAGAAAGGCTACATGGCTCCGCTAGACCGGGACTACATGCTGCGCGTGCGAATGTCGGACGATGAGCGACGACAGCTCGAGTGGCTCGCTGACGAGGATGGCCTGACCGCCTCCGATGCAGTGAGACAGCTAGTCCGGCGCGCCTTCATGGAACGCGCAACCGAGCTCGCTGAAGCCGTGAAACCGAAGCCGAAGCCGAAACGCAAGTGAGGCCGAGCGCATGGCTTCGAGGTGAGCTTCCGACCGCTCACTGAGGAAGCCTGGTAGCGGCACTCACCAGGCGTGAGCGCTCCGCTCGAGCCCTGGGCTCGATCTGCGGAGCGCTCACTGTCTCGTCGATCTCGTGGTCCCTGCGGACCACGGCGTCGTCAGTGTCTCGAGTTTTAGCGGGGCGGACGGGACTCGAACCCGCGGCCTCCGGCGTGACAGGCCGGCGTTATAACCAACTTAACTACCGCCCCGTGAGCGGCGGGCGGTACATAGCACAAGGGTCCGTCCGCTCCACAAGAGAAAAGGCGCGCGAGCGACAGAAGAACGACGATTGGGGTCGCGGGCCTAAAATCGGCCGAAAAGCGGGAGAATGGTCGATCGTCCGGCCAAGTCGCGGGCGGGCCGAGGGTCGGCTAGGCTCAGTGGGACGCGGCAGTTCGGGGAGCGGCAAATGGCGGAAGATGGCGTGGCACGGCGAGGCGATGGGACGTTGGCGGGCGCGCTCGGGGCGCTTCGGTTCGCGCTGCTGGCGAGCCTTGGTGTCGCGCTGGCGCCTGGGTGTGGAGGACAGACCGAGCCGAGCGAGCCGGCCGTGGCTCCGTGTAGCGATTCGATGGACGTGGGAGGCGGGCTCGAGCGGTGCGCGGAAGGGTGGCTGCATCGGACGGCGGCTGTCACCTGTGAGTCTACGGTGCCGCGTCCCGATGTGTGGCCGAAGCTCGGCGGACGGGATAGTTGCGATGAGGACGCCGATTGCGCGCGGCTGCCTTACGGACACTGCAGCTCCTGGCGGGACGGGTTGCCGCCGAGCGAGAACTTGACGTGCCAGGCGGGATGCGTGAGCGACGCGGATTGCGGAGCGGGAAAGATCTGCATGTGTGGATCGCCGGTCGGAAAGTGTGTCACGGCGACGTGTACGACCGACGCGGACTGCGACGGCGGGTTGTGCGCGACTTCGACGGTGCCGGGCGCCTGCCAGGAAGACGGAACCCGCTTCGACTGTCAGAGCCCGAACGACTCCTGCATGACGCCCGAAGACTGTCCGCCGCAGCAGAGATACTGCGGGATCAATGGCGGATCCAGGAGCTGCAGCAGTGGATGGGTTTGTGGGCGGCCCTTCCTGGTTGACGGGTTGGCGCGGCTAGCCGAGCTCGAGCTGGAAAAGCGTGGAGATTGGTCGGCTGCGCTAGCTCCTGAGCTTTCCACGCTCGACGCCGGGCAACGTCTCGAGCTCGCGGAGCACTGGGGCCGGATGGCGCTGATGGAGCATGCGTCGATCGCGGCGTTTGCTCGCTTCGTGCTCGAGCTGTTGTCTATGGGCGCTCCTGCGGAGCTGGTTCGTGAGGCGCAGCGCGCGATGCAGGACGAGCTCGAGCACTCCGAGCTGTGCTTCGGGCTCGCGAGCGCTTACGCGGGCAGGCCGATCGGTCCCGGACCGCTCGCGGTCGATGGCGCGCTCACGGGGCGGAGCTATCGCGAGATGGTGGTGACCGCCTACCGCGAGGCTTGTCTCGGAGAGACGCAAGCGACCGCCGAAGCGCGGGCGGCGCTGTTGCGAACCGAGGATCCAGCCGTGCGTCGCGTGCTCACGCGGATCGCGGAGGACGAGGCCCGCCACGCCGCGCTCGGTTTCCGGTTCCTGCGCTTTGCGCTCGAGAGCGCGGGGGAGAGCGAGAAGCGCGCGCTGCTGGCCGAGCTTCGGGCTGAGCTTGACGCGGCCTTCGTGCGGGCGGCGAAAGGCGAGGTTACTGCCCGCGCGCTCGTGGCTCACGGACTGCTTTCGGAGAGCGAACGGGCCGAGGCTCGCCGCGCGGCGCTCTTGGAGGTGGTGGTTCCGTGCTCCCGGGCGCTGTTCGGGGCCTCGGAGCTTGCCGTTCCGGCGCGCCACGTCTAAGAAGCGCGTGCCCCCGGGCGGGTAGCTCAGCGGTAGAGCGCTGGTTTTACACACCGGATGTCGCAGGTTCAAACCCTGTCCCGCCCACCAGAAATCATGCCGGATTCGTCGTTCCGGCCGCCGGCTCCGAATCCTGCTGGTACTCCTGCTGGTACCTTTTGCCCGGCATCGACACCGCGGGGCGCTGAGGTCTAGCGTGCCCGTGAGCGCGTCTTGGCCCGAGATCGACTCTCGGTTCGGCCGACCCGCTTCGGGCGCACTGGCGGGGCAGGGGAGCGCCGCAGCTTGGCCAGCGAGGCGTCGAGTCGTTCTTCACTCTCGGCGAGTCGCTCGAGCTGCGCGTTGAACTCTTGGAAGCCGGCGGTGATCCCCCGCGCCGTGCCTCGTGCCCGCGCCTCGTCCATCACGATCACCACCACCCTCGCGTACTCGACGAACAGCGCCACGAAGTCATCCGCCAGCTTCCAGTCGTGGCGCGCCAGCCGGAGCTCGAACCGGCGCGCCTTGGCGAGGAATTGGGTCCAGGGGTCTGGCACCGCTCGTGGCCTACTTGCGATCGAGCCCGTACTTTCGTTCGACCATGCTCGCGAGGAACCCGAGAGCGAGTTCGCGAACCCTGGCGCGAGTCACCTGCTCCAGGCGAAGCGTCTCGTCGCTCAAGACACTATCTCCCATGCCGCGAAGAACCTGGATCCGGCGCTTGCTGTCGAGAGCCATGAAGCGCACGAATGGGATGTACTGCTTGTTGAAGCCTTCTCCGGTCCCGCTTTCCGTGGCGCGTCGCGGAACGGTGCGGAACTGGATGTCCGTACCATCGACTTCGGCGACACAACTCATCTTCGCGCATTCGTTCGAGAGCTCGGCGAGCCAGTCTCGGACCTCCGCGAGCTTCCGTCCCGACGCCGCGGGGAAGTCCCGGATCTCCGCGAGCCCTCGCTCAGCCAGGTCGGCGATGCCCTCGACCGTGTACGCCTCCGCCTTCGCCTCTCCCAATGTCTCAGTCATCCATTTTCTCCTTCACAGAGTTCGTCTCGCTCGAAATGCCTCGAGTTCGATCACACGCCCGAGATTACTTCCACCGTGGAAACAACCTCCGCCCGCCTCGCACACCGCCGGCGCTGCCGTCTCCACCGGCCTCCACGTCCGCGCGAACGTCTCGCGCATGGCGGTGAGCTCGGTGACGGCGTCGCGGAGGTACATGGCCCGCGTGGGCAGCCCTTTCAGCTGCCTCTCGGCGTACTCCAGGCCCTCGGCGATCAGCTCCTCGGCAAGCCGCAGCTCGGCCTCCGAGGAGCTTTCGTCGATCGTCGCGATCGCTCGGCGCGCGTCAACGATCGGTCCGCTCTTCGGGTTGCGGTTAGCCACGGCCCGCCTCCCTCCCGCGCCGCTCGCACCAATCGCGATACGCAGCGACGTCGGCTCGGTCCAGCCCGAGCAGCAGAGCGGCCTCGACCAAACTTGAAACGCGCGCGCTGCCCTCGCTGGTCGGAACCGTCTCGATGTACGAACGGCGGTTCAAGACATCACCGCGCTTTCGGCTTCGGCGGTGAGCTGGTCGGCGTCGCGAACCGAATCGATCAGATTCCCACCGCGCTCCAGCATCGTGGCGACGCCGGCCAGCGCTTCCGCCGCGTCAGCAGCGGTGAAACGGAGCCCGAGAATGTGGTGATCCGAATCGTGCTCGCAGTGATCCCCACCGCCGTTCACCAGAGCGATCGCGATGGCTTTGAGCTGGACGGTCGCGGCCTTCCGCAGAACCGCATCGTAGCCGCACCCCGAGCGTGCGCCGCCGTCCTCGTCGGGCGTGTCGTCGGTGTGCAGGCCCCAGGTCAGGAGTTCGCGCAGCTGATCGTGCTGCCGATTCACGACGTCACCGCGCTTTCCTCGGCCTGCTCGTTCTGCCGCACGACATCGATCAAGCGGGGGCCATTCTCGACCAGCGCGAGCGTGGACGCGCACATGATCGCCGCCGTGCGCTGAAAGTCGATGCGGTCGAAGTCGAGCGGGATGTGCTGCCACGCCGGGTTGTCTGCGCCAACCGCGAGGAACACCTGCAGCACCGTCAGCTGCGCCGCGACCGTCTCGAGCAGCCGCACGTTGTAATCGCAGCCCGTGTCCTCGCCGTCGTCCACGATCGTCCCGTTGGAGAGCAGCGCCCGGAGCGCCGCCACGTCGCTCGCTACCGGGTGCGCCGGGTCGTACCCAATCCGCTCCCCAGCCCGCCGGATCTCGTCCGACACCGGCTGTTCTGCGGACTCCGGCGCGTTCGTGCCGGTGCCCTGGTTCCCCTGATTCTTTCGTGCTTTCTTGGACATGTCGGACCTCCTCAATAGGTTCGGCCAGGCCCTCGGACGTTGGCGCGTCGCGAGGGCCGTCTACTTCCGTTTTGGTTTTGGCTTGGTCGGGGGCTGCGCTCCGAAGCGCTCAGCGTGCTCGCGTCGAACGCACTGACGCACGACGTCGCTCATGCTGAGTCCGGTGGCTTCCGCGAGATCCGCGAGCATCTTCGCTTCGCTCGGGGTCACGCGGAGGCCGATCCGCTCGGTTTGCTGCTCTCGAACCATGTTGCCACCTTGTACTAACATCCTTTGCACAAGCTGCCAAGCCCCGAACTGCACAGCTGGCGTGTGCGGTTGCTCCGAGGGCGCTCGCCCCCGCTGCTCTCTTCGGAACTTTCCGGCAGCGCGCGCTGTCCCTCATAGCTCAACGAGGGAGAGAACACAGTGACCGGAAGAGAGCGTATCAGGATAGGGGTGCCGAAGCGGAGCGGCGACCGCGTCGTCGTGGACATCGCGATTGAGGATCAGGATTTTCAGGCGATCTTTTCGCGTCTGCCCGACGGCTCGATCAACGGGCCATCGCTAACTGGGGGCTCCAGTCCCGAGCGCCGGTACCGGATCGAGCTCGAGACGGAAGCTCACGAAGCCGGTCGAGCTTTCGGCGAGCAGCGACTGGGCGACATCGACGCTCTCTTGCCGACCGCGCTCAGGTTGCAAACCGAAGAGGCTTTGCGGACCGCCGGGGTGCCCCGGGAGCGCCTTTGGATGTGGGACGGGGTCACGCTGTTCCTCGACGAGGGCTACACCGAGTTCCACTACACCGGACAGGAAGCGATCGCCGACAAGAATCGGCGTGACTTTGGTCTCGACATCGGACACCCGCCGACCATCCGCATCGAGCGCGCGAAGGGGCTGGCTCTGCGAGCTTGGCTGGATGGACGAAACATCCGGCACGCACGGCCTTGAACGTTGCCGACGGCGGCTTCGGCGACCTGCAGCCGCGCGTTCGCGCTCTCGAGCTGGCCGAGCACCTCGGCTACGAGCGGCCCGTCAACATCCGGAAGCTGATCGCCCGCCTCGCCTGGGCGCCTCGGAATTGTTTCTACGGTGGAGATAATTCACGCTGGCGCCGGTCTGCCTCGTCCGAGATCCCTCGCGCAACCGGCAGCGCCGTTTCTGCCCGGCTTTTTCCCTCAAGTTGAGGAGAAACTCGGAGGTTGCGATCAGAACCGGCAGCGCCGCCGGAGCGAGCCGAAAACAAGCCAAAGCACCGCTGCCGCCGGTTAGACATGAACTGGCCTCGTTTGAGCTCGGAATTAGCAGGAATCCTGCTGTACATCGGTGCCGCCGACGCGCATCCGGCATCAACCTGGCTTTCTTCGGTGAGTCGCGGAAGAAAGCCGAAACAGCCCGAAACGGGGTCGGGATCGCTCGGGTGAAAGAATACCTATTGCGGCCTACACGGCCCGCCCGAGTAGCCTGAGCGGTCGCGGGGCTCCGCTCGAGCGCCCGAGGAGGACGATGGCGGTCGAGGAGTCCCAGCAGTTCTGTGCGCAGTGTCAGCGGTACGTGCTCGCGAGGCGGCCAGGCACGAACCACGTTTTTCACCTGTTGATGTGCGTCTTCACGTGCGGCCTTTGGGTGATCATCTGGTTTCTGAGCTCGGCCAAGATCGGCGGCTGGCGGTGTTCCGTGTGCGGTGGGACGCAGTTCGGGTACGCACAGACCGCCGGGACTGCCGCAAAGAGCGCCGTCCCACGCGCGCTGATGCTGCTTGGTGTCGGCCTTGGCGGCTTCTTTGCACTGGTGATCGGGATCGGCATGTGTAGCGCTGCCCGGCAGCGTCAGAAGGCAAGCGACGCTGCGGTTGCTGAGTCTGAAGCCCGCATGCGGGAGAACGCCGCGGCGGCCGCTCTCCCCGTCTGGCAGGCTGCGCCCGATGTCGTTGCACTTGGCGCGATCCGAAGCGGCCAGGTAAAGCCGACGGGAACTGATCGAACTGGCACGAAGCTCGAGATCCACAATCACAACGTGCCGGGCTGGAAGAATTCGACGTTCGCGTTCTACAAGGCGAGTCCCAGCGCCTGGAAGCTCAGCGTCGAAGGCGGAACCGGCGAGCTGTGCAAACCGGAGCGCTGGGCTCCCACCGCGCAGTCCTTGGAAGTCGAGGGCACACTGCCGTTGCATGCGACCTGGTACCGCCTCAGCGGGGGGCCGCTCGACGGGCTCATCGTGAAAGGCTTCGTCAACACTCCGGAGTGCATGTTCCACTTTGCGACGGTGGAATACGCAAAGCTCCAGGGTTGGGAGCATTCGAACTAGGCGGCGCCAACGGCCCGCAGCGCCGCCTGGTAGCTCTCGGGAGACCGAGCTCGGCGAGCGCTGGCTGGGCGATGCCGAGCGCGGCGGATAGCTGGGCGAACCAGAGCCGGCGCATCGGCGACTCCCGTTCGGCCAGCTCCTGGCGCCACCACAGCTCGGCAAGGCGCTGCTGATAGGCGGGCGTCCCGGGCTCGCGGGGGCTCGGCGGGCGCTCGACGCGCTCACGGGGCGTTTGCGG
>JALYWZ010000722.1 GCA_030852505.1 Myxococcota bacterium
CGCCCGAGCGGGCCGACCAGGATCCGTCGCGATAGCGCGTCGAGCGCTTGGCTCATGGCTCGGACGCCTCGAATAGCGGCAGCTGCACGCGCGACGCCTGGGCTTCGGTGGCCGTGGCCTTGCTCGTAGCGCGCGGGGCGTCGAGCGGCTCGCGCGCGCGCTCGAAGCAAGCGTCGGGCACGCGCTGCCTCTGTCGATGCCGGTGGGTGCGCTTCACGAACGCGGCGCTCACGGGATCGTGATAGCCGCTCGGGGGCGCCTCTTCTTCCCGGCGCGGATAAAAGCGCACGATGCGCGCCATCAACAGCTCTCGCACGTACTTGCCGACCAGCGACGCCAGCATCACCAGCGGATCGGCTGCGTCGGCGTCTCTCACGAAGTGCAGCTCGCCGACTCCGGGAAAGCGGTAAGCGCTGCGCGCCGCGCCCTCGCCGAGCACCGCGTGCAGCTGCCCGCCCAGGGGGCCGAAGAACTTACCGTACTCGTGGATGCCCCCGACCTTGCCGCAGATCGCGTGGACCTCTGCCCGGGCAGCTCGGCGGAGCTCGAGGACCAACCGCTCCATGGCGTGCAGATCCGAGACGAAGCGATTGATCCCGCGTTCGCGCGCCTGATTCAAGAGCTTGGTGCAGACGACGCTCGAGCGGACGGCGAGCACCCGCAGTCCCCGTTGCTCGAGCGCCTGGCGATGTCGAGCGAGCCGTTGACAGAGTGCGTCATCGGCCTGGAACACCTCGCCCTCCACGCCCCAGCACTGCGTCGTCACGTGAGGCGGGCACGGCGAGCGCAGTGCAGTGTGGTCTTCGAGCAACAGTGACTCGAGCAGGGCCGTCGGCGTCGCGGCGGGCACGGGAGAAAGCGCGCGCGCCCAGCCCTCGCCGAGCCGCGAATCGGCGTGAGAAATCAGCCGTTTGGAGTCATCCAGATCGGCGCGCAGCGCCTTCGGGAGCTTGCGCGACAAAAAGCGCACGCCCCGTCCGTCGACCTCCGCGAGCACTCCCGTCACGACGAGCGGCCCGAGTCGAGCGCCCAGGCCGTTCTCGTCCACACCGACGCGAAACATCCCGCCCTCGGTCATCAGCCCATGCCCAGAACCTTAAGGAACGCCCGCCCGGCAAGTTCGGGATTTTGGCGAGGCTTTCGCGAGCACCGGAGCGGAGCGTAGGTGGCTACGTGAGCACCGGAGCGCAGCGAAAACGAAGCCCAAACCCAAAATCGCCGGGCGTCGTGGAAGCTAAAGATACCGGGGATGGCCATCAGCCTCCGGCGACCGGGGGTATCAGAGCGATCGTGTCTCCATCCGCGACGGGCTCGGTGAGCGAAGCGAACGTCTCGTTGCGAGCGAGCCGCACGCTGCCGAGTCGCCCTTCGAGAACCGGGTGGAGGTTCGTGAGGTAGCCCACCAGGTCGGAGAGCTTCGTCACGCTCTCGGGTAGCACCAGTACTTCCTCAGCCTTTCCGATGAGGTCGCGAATTTTCGCAAAGTAAAGAATCTGGACGCGCATACCCGCTGTTACGACTCCCTATCACCATCCGAGCCCCGCGCCCACGCACTCGCCGCGATGCGGCGCGGCTCGCCGTACCCGAGACGCGAAAACGTCGCGCGTGCTCGAGAAGCAACACCCTTTCCCCGTCCGAAGATGATAAGAGAGCCGTTGCTTGTCATGCGGACTCGTTTAGACTCGGAGGGTTCACGCCGAGTGCTTTCCCGAGTCCAACGCAGCGCGCGCGCGCATCGTTCGGGGCGCTGACGCGACGCCGCTGGAGACTTTCGATGATCAAACTACGGTTCAATCCTTCCGCACCTGCACATTGGGTTCTGGGCGGCGCCATCCTGGCCTGCAGCGCTCAAGCCGAGACCTCGGACGACGGCGGCACTCGTCCCGTTCGCCCCGGTGACACCGGCGGCGCGAGCAGCGGCATCGGCGGGAGCAGCCCCGGCGTGACCGGCGGCAGCTTCGTCGGCAGTCCCCAGGGCGGCACGCCCGGAGCGCAGGGCGGCAGCCCCACCGCCATGGGCGGCGTCGGCTCGGCGGGCAAGGCCAACGGCGGCACGCCGGGAGCGCAGGGCGGTAACCGACCGACGGGTGGTGCCATGACTGCGGTCGGCGGCTTCGTGACCACGACCGGCGGCATCGCCAACGCCGGCGGCGCGGTCGGTTCGGGCGGCGCGGCGTCCGCCGTGACGTGCGACGCTCCGTGGGTCGTCGGAAACGACGGCTTCGTCAAGGCGCAGGGCGCGGGCTCGAGCTGCTGGCACGGCTACGCGTTCACCGGCAAGGGCACTGCCAGCACGATCATGCCCGAGAAATTCTCGCAGTGCGGGGCGGGTTGCATGCTGTGCGTCGATGGCACGGTCGCGAAATCGGCAGACAGCAGCGAGGTGGCGTTCCTCGGCTTCAACATCAACCAGTCCCCGGGCGCCTCGGCGACCGCGACGGCCAAGCCGACCGGCACGGGCCTCACCGTGAGCTTCACCAAGTCCGGCACCTTCCCCCTGCGCGTGCAGATCCAGGCCAAGAACGCGACGGCTGCATCCCGCTGGTGCGCCGAGATCACGGGCACGAGCCCGGCCACGATCCCGTACGCCATGTTCAACACCGAGTGTTGGGAAGGCGGCGCCGGCACCGCCTACAATCCCGCCATGGGCGAGATCGAAGCCGTGCTCCTGCTCGTCCCCGGCAACACCGAAACCGATGTGGCGTTCAGCGCTTGTTTGACGGGTGTGAAAGACGGCTAGTCACCACTTGAGAGAGCGTCGGTGGCGGACGTAGAGAATCGGTCGCTCGCTCGCGCTCGCCGCCGGCCCTCGACCACGGTGTGTGCGCTGCGGCCGAAGCTCCAGCGGATGTTTGACGCGGGAGGCGTCGCAGAGATCTGATCTCGGTGGATGCCCTCGAGGTGGCACCAGGTGCAGAGGCTGGTCAGGTTTTCGTCTGAGTCGTCGCCGCCGTGCGAGCGGAAGCGGAGGTGATGCGGCGTCACGTCCCGGCGGCCGCAACACGGACTCTGACAGCGATGGAGATCGCGCGCGTAGATGTGCGAGTACTCGACGTCGGAGGGGCGCGGGCGCCACGTATCCAGGAAGAGCTCGCAAGCGAAGCGCAAAAAGGTCGTGTCGCGTAACGCCGAGCCGCGGTGGCGCAGATAAATGGCCTCCCAGTGCCGGAAGTCCCGCGCGGTGTCGGCGCTCACGCGGAGGTGCAGGGTGACGGTTGCCGACGGCGCACCTGCCGTTGGCGGCAACGCGGGCGGCGCAGACATCTGGCCCGTGACGACCGCGCGCTCGAGGTCTTCCACGCGCCGCACTTCGGCGTCGCTCGGCGGGAGCACGGCCGTGCTCTCGGACCACCTCGCCAGCAGCTCGGCCGAGTCGATCTCTTCGCGCAGGTGCCGGAGCGTGCGCTCGGTGG
>JALYWZ010000723.1 GCA_030852505.1 Myxococcota bacterium
ACGTCGAGCTGCGTCGCCACGCCGGCGCCGTAGCGATCGGAGGCGAGCTCCGCAGCGCGCTTGGCGGAGCGCTCTTGATCGCGCGCGGCACGGCTCTTGGCGATGCTCGCCTCGACGCGCTTGAAGGCCTCGAACACCGCGTCTTCACCGGCGCGGCGCGTGCGCTCGACGCGCACCTTCTGGAGCTCGAGCGCGGCGTCCTGGGCGTGATCGTTGCCGACCAGGCCGTAGTCGAGCCGCCACACCAGGTTGAGCCTCAAGGTGTAGTTGGCGTTGCGACCCCCGAAGCCGGTGGCGTTCGAGACGCGCTCCTCGGCGGAGCCGTTCAGCGTGGGCAGGTAGGCGCGCTTGGCCGCCTTGCGGTTCTCGGCGGTCGCCTCCTCGATTTGCCGTGCGGCCTTCTGAGACGGCGTCTCGCTCGAGAGCCGGAGCCAGCGCTCGAGCGTGCCTTCGGCGTGCAGGTCGTCCTCGGGGAGTGCGCCCGACGAAGCGGGCAGCATGCCGCTGAAGGTCTCCAGGGTGCGCGCGGCGAGCGCCACGCCGAGCTCTTGGTCGGCGAGATCTTGCCGAGCCCGCGAGACTGCGGCGCGAGCTCGCTCTCGATCGAGATCGGTCGCGGCCCCCGCCGCGTGCCGGTCTTCGACCTGCTGCAGGTTGGCCTCGGCCGCCTTGATGCTCTCGAGCGCGGAGCCCACGGTGCTCGAAGCGCCGAGGAACTGGTAGTAGGCGCGCGCCACGCTGCGCGACACGTCGAGGCTGGTCGCCTGGGTCTGTGTCTCGGCGCTCTTCGTCAAGAGCTTCGCCGCCTTGTAGCGGTGGTAGCTCGCGAGATCGAGGATCGGCACCTCGAGCAGGAACGACGCATCGAGCTGGTTCAGCGGGGTGATCACGATCGGGTCGCTGTCGGGCGCGGCCGGGTTCTGGATCGAGACCTCGTCCTGGTTCCGCGTGTACGTGCCGCGCGCCGTGAACGACGGCAGCAGCCTGCCGAGCGAGGCGTCGGCCTCGGCGTCGCGCTGCCGGGCGGTGATCTGCGCCTCGCGGGCGTCGAAGCTCTGGGTTTTGGCGTGCTCGAGGAACACCTCGAGCGGCTCGGTGGCGAGCGCCGTGCTCGAACCGAAAAGCAGCGCGGTCGCCAAGACCGCCGACGAACCGACTCCGAAGCTGAACCAACTCATGACCGTTCCTCTTTGCAGCGCTTGCTCCGCGCCGTGGCGGGCCTCGAATCGGCGTCCGCCGCCGCCAACAACACATCGACCACGCCGCGCACGAACTCGGAGGCGCGGAGCCGCCCCGGTTGCGTGCCGGCGAACATCTCGCCCATGCAAAATTGATGGATACTGCCGAGCATCATGCGCGCGAACACCTCCGGAGGCGCCGTGCTACGCATGCGCCCGCCGTCCATCTCTGCTTGAAAGAAGGAGCTGACGGCCCCGATCACGCGGCGCTGCCGGCGCCCGCGCTCGCCACCCCGGTCGCTGCACAATTCGCTCTCGGGGTTCGACCAGGACATCATCATCACGGGCAGCGCGACGCGCGCGAAGTCCACGAACCCTTCACAAAACTCGATCAGCGTCGCGCGCAGATCGCCCTTCCCCGCGCGCTTCGGTAGAGCCTCCATGAAGGCGAGCACGTCCTCCGGGTCGAAGCGCATGGCCTCGCGAAACAGCTCTTCCTTCGACGGAAACCGGTGGAACAGCGTGCCCTCGGCGACCCCTGCACGTTTGGCCACCTCGGCGGTGGTCGCGCGGATCCCGAGCTCGAGGAACACGTCCCGAGCGATGCCCAGCAGCTGTTCCCGCGAAATCACCGGCGGGCGCCCGCGGGGCCGCGTGGGGGCCGGTTTTTCCGGCATTTCCGGCGTACGGCGCCGGACCGATCCTGGGCTGGCCAATTATTGAGTGGTGACTCATATAATCCGCTCGCCCCCGATCCGCAAGGCACACCTCGTCGTTCATACGGCGGGTGCCGTCGATATACGGGGTGCAACAGGAAGGCGGTAAGACAGGAAGGGATTTTTTGTTTGGGTACGACGGAGTCGACGTCGTTTCGCGGCGTTACTCAGCCGCAACTCGACGCACAGCGCGCCCCAAAAAATTCAACCCCGTGTCACGCCGTTACACGGACGCGATCCGTCACGCAGCGCGCCCCCCCCAAAAATCTCCCATTCCGACCTTCCTGACTTACCGTCTTCCTGTTGCATCCCCCTCACAGCGCCCGCTCTCTGACTTCACACCCCGCCGCCGGAGTTAGCGATTCAACCCCGTGTCGCGCCGTCACACGGACGCGATCCGTCACGCAGCGCGCCCCCCGAAAGAAATCTCTTGTTCCGACCTTCCTGTCTTACCGTCTTCCTGTTGCATCCCCCCAGATAGCCCGCTCTGTGACTTCACCCCCCGCCGTCAGAGGCGGTTCGTGAGCAGTGGCAGAGTGCGTCTGACGCAGCGGAAGCCGAGGTGGCTCGCGGGGGAGCTCGGGTCGCCCTTGCCGCGGGTGCCGACCATGTAGCGCGTGCAGTATTCGTTCGTGCACAGGAAGGAGCCGCCGCGTTGGACTCGCTTCTTGGTCTGCGGCTCGGCGGGGTCGAAGCTCGCGCTCGGACCCTCGGGGTTCTTCACGAGGCCGGCGCGGGCGTCGCGCGCGTAGCCGTCGGCGCGGTACCAGTCGCGCGTCCACTCCCAGACGTTGCCGGCCACGTCGTAGAGTCCGAATGCGTTCGGCTGAAACGAGCCGACGGGAGCCGTGCCTGCGTAGCCGTCCTTGGCGTCGTTTCGGATCGGGAAGGCGCCCTGGAAGGTGTTGGCGCGTGACTCGCCCTTCGCCGTGAGCTCGTCGCCCCAGGGGTAGAGCTGACCGGTTTTGCGGCCGCGCGCCGCGAACTCCCACTCCGCTTCGGTCGGTAGATCTTTGTCCGCCCAGCGCGCGTAGGCGAGCGCGTCCTCGTAGGCGATGTGCACGACGGGATGCTGTTCGAGGCCCTGAAGCGAGCTACCGGGGCCTTGCGGGTGCTTCCAGCTCGCGCCGGCCACGTAGCGCCACCACGCGGCGGGGTTATTCAGCTTCACGCGCTGCTCGGGCGGCGTGAAAACCAATGAGCCCGAGACCAAGAGCTCCTCGGCCACGCCCGGCATCTCGGCCGGCGTGGGCTTGCGCTCGGCGAGGGTGACGTAGCCGGTGGCGTCCACGAACTTTGCGAAGGATGCGTTCGTGACCTCGGTCGCATCGATGAAGTACCCGGACAGCGCGACCCGGTGGATCGGCCGCGCGTCGTCCATCGGCTCGTGGCAGTGCCCGCCCGCCGTTGGATCTGCCGAGCCCATCGAAAACTCTCCGCCTGGGATCCACACCATGCCCTCCGGAGCCGGCGACGGCGCGGGCGTCTCGGCGACCCGCGTCGGAAGGAAGCCCGGTTG
>JALYWZ010000724.1 GCA_030852505.1 Myxococcota bacterium
ACATCACGGAGCCCACGGCAGCGGCCAGACCCATGAACGCGGACAGCCACGGCCAGGGGCCTGCACGTTCCGGCAGCGGGCTGTCGTAGGTTTCGGGGCGAGGCGTGCCTGACTGCGCCTGGGACGGCCGCTCACGGCTCGGCGGCTCCGACAGCAGCGAGCGCCCCATGTTCGGCGACGACTTGGTCGGGATCGGCCCGCGCCCGAAGCTCGGCGAGGACTTGGTGGGGATCGGCGCGCTGGGCAGGAGCCCGGTTTTTACGCGGCCGTCGTGCGTGACCAGCGCCTCGCGCAGCTCCTGGCGCAGGGCCTCGACGCGCGCGCCGATCACCCGCTGAACGAGCCTGCCCACGCTCGCGCGCGACACCGAGAGCTGCTCACCAGCGAGGTAGCGCTCGAGCGCATCGCACAGCTCGAGCGAGCTCTGAAATCGCTGGCGCTTGTCGAGGGCGAGCGCCCGCCGCACGATCGCCGCGAGCTTCGGCGGGTAACCCGGGTGGTTGCTCTCGAAGTTCGGGATCTCCGCGGAGCGCACCAGGTTGAGGGTGTGCGCCGCGGTGTCGCCCTGGAACAGGCGCTCCCCCGTGGTGAGCTCGTAGAGCACGATGCCGAGCGAGAACACGTCACTGCGCCGGTCGAGCGGCTCGGCGCGCACCTGCTCGGGCGACATGTAACCGAGCTTGCCCTTGAAGCGCTCGCTGTTGCCGAAATCGCTGTGAATGGTGGCGTTGGCCACGCCGAAGTCCACGAGCTTCGGCACGCCGTCGATGCCGACCAGGATGTTGTGCGGGGAGATATCGCAGTGCACGATGTTGCGAAGCTCGCCGTCCCAACCGCGGAGCTCGTGCGCGGCGTGTAGACCCGCCGCAGCGTCCGCGATGATCCGGACAGCCAGCTCCGAGGGGATAGCCGCGCCCTTCTTCGAGTCACGGATCAGGGTGCGGAGCGAGTCGCCCTCCACCCATTCCATCGCCATGTAGAGGATGCCCTGGTCCTCCCCGACGCCGTGCACACGCACCACGTTGGGGTGCTCGATGCTGCGGACGATCTGCCCTTCTTCCAGGAACATGGCGCGGAAGTCGGCGTCGTGAGCGAGCTCCGGCAGCATCGCCTTGACCGCGATCAGGCGCTCCGCTGCGGCGTCCGAACGAACCCGTGCAACCCAGACGCTGGCCATGCCTCCACGACCGAGGCGGGCGAGCAGCTGGTAGCCACCGAGGCTCGTTCCGGACTGAAGCTCGATCTCCATGCAGCGATTGATGAGCGAGGCGACGCTGCCCTCGCGATGCGGCGGAGCGTCGCTCGAGACTGTCCGCAGAATGACACGAAAACCCGGCTGGTGCGAGTGGGGTGATGTAGCGAAAGCGCGTGAATCGCCGGCGGTTTGCCGCGGTTCGTCAGGAAGCGCCCGCGACTTATGCGAGGGCCTCAGCAATCGAGGAGGGCCGGGCCAAGCGGTGTTAGTCTCGCCGCGGTGCCTGTTTTGGCTTCAGTTTTGACGTTGGCGCTGGTCGCCGCCCCGGGTGAGTCGCGGGGGCGGGAGGTGACGCTCGACGTACCGTGGAGCGTTCCGGTGATTCACACCGCGGCGTTGTTCACGGGCATGCGCATCACCGAAGCCGTGCTCTGGCCGGAGCCGTTCGCGGACACGGATCTCGGCGAGATCGGACGTCACTACCGCGAGGCTTACACGCGCCCCCCCGTGTTCGATGCCGATCGCCGCGCCTTCGAGTGGGACGGCGACCACTGGACGCTGAACGTGGCGGGCCACGGCTTGCTCGGGAGTGAGCTCTATTTTCGGCCGCGGCGTTGCGGCGCGTCCGTGCTCGGCTCGCTGGTGTTCGCGGCGGGCGCGAGCGCCGTGTGGGAGTACGGATTCGAGGCCAGCGGCGTGCGGCCGAGCGCGCTCGATCTGGTGTACACGCCGCTCGCCGGAATCGTGATCGGCGAAGCCCGCTACGTCGGTTACCAGGCGGCCGGCGGTATCTCCAACCGCACGTTGAGGGGTGTCGTGAGAACGTTACTGGATCCTTTTGGTGAGCTCGAACGAGCCGCGGGGACCCCGTGCTGACGCTCCGAGGTGAGTCTTGAGCAAGATTTCGCGCATGCTCACGGCGGACCAGGTCGTCGCCGAGCTCGGGCTGAAACCCCACCCCGAAGGTGGCCACTACGCCGAGACCTTCCGCTCCGGGCAGCGCGTGGCGAGCCTCGACCGTCCCGTCGAGCGCGACGCCTCGACCGCGATCTACTTCCTGCTGCGCGCCGGCGAATTCTCGGCGTTCCACCGCGTCGAGTCCGACGAGGTCTGGCACCACTACCTCGGCGACGCGCTCGACCTCGTGCAGCTCGACGAGGGTGGACCGCAGACCTTGAAGCTCGGCTCCGCGATCGAACGCGGCGATCGCCCGCAGGCCGTGGTCCCCGCGGGTCGCTACCAGGCGGCGCGCCCGAGCGAAGGCGAGCACGGCTACACCCTGTGCGGCTGCACCGTCGCGCCAGGCTTCGTATTCGAAGACTTCCGGATGCCGTCGCGCGCGGAGCTCGTCGAGCGCTTCCCCGAGCACGCCGCGCTCGTGATCGCCTTCACGCGCTGAGACTTCTCACGCTTCGGCGGGCGCGACGGCGGGGGCCGGGCCGGAGGGCGCGCGCATCTTCCAGAGCCTGCGCTCGTCGTCGTGGAGGCGCGACAGACGGCGCTGCTCCTGGATGAAGGCGCCGTAGGTGCGCGGGACGCGGACGTCGCTGGCGAAGGCGAGCATCACGCGCAGCGCGGCTTCGGCGTCGTGGAGCGCGCGGTGCGCCTGGGGTATCTCGATGCCGAGCCGCTGGCTGACTTCGCCGAGCGCCTTGCTCTTCTCCAGCTTGTGGAGCTCGCGCGCCCAGACCAGCGAGTCCACCCAATCCACCGACTTGCGGACGGCCGGAGCGTCGCGCCGCGCACCGCCGATGCGCCCGAGCTCGGCGCTGATCACGCTCCGGTCGTACTCGGCGTTGTGCGCGAGCGGCACGCCGCCCGACATCATCTCCAGCACTTCATCGATGATCTCGGCGAAGGTCGGCTTGTCCTTGACCTCTTCGTCCGTGATGCCGTGGACGTCGGAGGCCTCCTTGGGGATCGGGCGCTCGGGGTTCACGAGCCAGGCGCTGCGCGCCACGACCGTGCCGTTCTGCCAGACCACGCAGGCGATCTCGACGATCCGATCGACGGCCGGGTCACGCCCGGTGGTCTCGGTGTCGATCGAGATCAACCGTAGATCCGAGAACGCGTGATCGGTCGTGAACTCCTCGCACAGCCCGCTGACCACGACGCGCAGCAGGTGCGCGATGCCCGGGTAGTGGCGACCCGTCGGAAAGCAGCCGGGGAGATCGGCGTTGCGGCTCATCGTGATGCGGCGGCGGCGGGGGCGGGGG
>JALYWZ010000725.1 GCA_030852505.1 Myxococcota bacterium
TCGCCGGGCCGCGCCTCGCGGGCGGCCACCACTGCGGCCGCCACGCCGGGATGCTCGCGGATCACCGACTCGATCTCGCCGAGCTCGATGCGGTGCCCGCGGATCTTGACCTGGTCGTCGAGGCGTCCCAGGTACTCGAGCGCGCCGTCGGGGCGGAAACGGCCGGCGTCTCCCGTCCGGTACATGCGCGCCGCGCCGCCCGCGAACGGATCGGGCAAGAAGCGCGCGGCGGTGAGCTCGGGCCGCTTCAGGTATCCGCGCGCGACGCCGGCGCCGCCGATGAAGATTTCACCGGTCGCGCCGTCGGGGACGAGCTCGCCCTCGGAATCGAGGATGTAGAGGGCGGTGTTGTCGATCGCATAGCCGATCGGCACCGGACCGTCGCCGAGCTGGACCTTCTGCACGGTGGACCAGATCGTGGTCTCCGTCGGACCGTACATGTTCCAGACCGAGCCGGCCCGCGCCAGCAACTGGTTCGCGAGCTCGCGAGGCATGGCCTCGCCGCCGCACAGGATCTTGAGCTTGGGGCTGCCCTTCCAGTCCGCCTCCAGCAACAGCCGGAAGGTCGCCGGCGTGGCCTGCAACAGCGTGGCGTCGAAGCGCTCGGCGAGCTGGGCCAAGCGCGCGCCGTCGGTCAGCACGTCGCGCGACACGATGTACAGCTCGGCGCCGCAGATCAGCGGCAAGAACATCTCGAGCCCCGAGATGTCGAACGAGATCGTCGTCACCGACAGCACGCGGTCCTCGCGCCCGAGCCCCGGCGTGTGCAGCATCGAGATCAGGAAGTTGGTGAGCGCGCGGTTCTGGATCTCGACGCCCTTGGGGCGGCCGGTCGAGCCCGACGTGTACATCACGTAAGCCACGTCGTCCGGGCTCACGCTGCCCGCGTCGGGAGCCGGCAGCTCGGAGCCCGGCGCGAGCTCCACCGTCACGCACGGCAGGTGCGGTGGAACCGGTAGCCGCGCGCGGCTCTCGTCCGTGACGAGCGCCGTCGGCTCCGCGTCCTCGAACAGGTATGCCAGGCGATCGGCCGGAAACCTCGGGTCGAGCGGCACGTACGCGGCGCGCAGCCGCAGCACGGCGAGCACCGCCACCACGACCGCCTTCGAACGCTCGAGCCCGATCGCCACGCGGCTACCGACGCCGACGCCGGCGTCCGCGAGCCGCCGCGCCAGCGCGTTGGCGGCGCGGTCGAGCTCTGCGTAGGTAAGCGATCCGGAAGCGTCCAGCACGGCCACCGCGTCCGGCGTACGCCGCACCTGCGCCTCGAACAGCTCGATCACCGGGGTGGTGGGGATCGGCCCGCGAAAGCTCTCGCGGCCTCGCTGGATCAGGCGCTCCCGCTCCTTTAGCGGTAGCGGAGCCTTTTGCTCGGCGATCGTCGGCTGCTCGGGAGGGCGCTCCGGCGCTCGCGGTCGCAAGGCGCTGACCGCGCGCGGCGGATCCGCGAACCGAGCAAACTGTGACAGGGGGGCGCGCCGGTCGCGCAGCGCCGCGCGCAACACTTCCTCGAAGCGCAGATGCACCTCGTCGATCATCTCCGCGTCGTACACGTCGCAGCGGTACTCCACGCCGCACACGAGCTCGCCGCCGACTTCGCGGAAGAACCAGGTCAAGTCGAAGATCGCGCCGCCGCTGTCGATGCGCTCGAGCGTCGGCGCGTTCTGCAGCACCACGGCCACCTGGAACAGCGGCGTGCGATCGAAAGAGCGCTCCGGCTTCAGGTGCTCCACGAGCTTCTCGAACGGCAGATCGCGGTGCGCGTGGGCGTCGAGCACCACGCCGCGCGCGCGCGACAGGAGCTCGGCGAACGAGGGGTCGCCGCTCAGATCGAGGCGCAGCGCCAGCACGCTCACGAACGGCCCGATCAGGTTCTCGAACTCGGGGCGCTCGCGCGAGCCCATCGGGCTGCCGAGCACCACGTCGTACTGGCCGGTGTACGAGTGCAAGACGCAGGCACAGGCGCTGACGAGGCCCATGTACACCGTGGCGCGCTCCTCGCGAGCCACGGCGCGGAGCTCGTTCGACAGCTCGAGGTCGAGCTTGAAAACGCGCGTCGCTCCGGGAGCGAACGCCCGGCGCGAGCGGGGGGAAGGCAGCGTCGAGGTGGCCGGAGCTCCCGCCAAGGTGCGCGCCCACCAGGAGAGCTCCGACTCGAGCTTCGTGGGTTCGAGCGCCGAGCGCTGCCAGCTCGCGAAATCCACGTACTGGAGGCGCGTCGGCGGCTCGGATTCACGCCCGTCGTAGGCGGCCCTCACCTCGCGCCCGAGCAGCGCCATCGACCAGGCGTCGACCGCGATGTGGTGCGCGACGAGCCGCGTCACCAGCCGCTCCTCGGGCAGGCGGTAAATCACGAACCGCGCCGGCGGGCGGTGCTTCAGGTCGAAGGGCGTGTGCACCTGCTCGTCGCCGTCCTCCTCGATCGCGGCGCGCTGCTCCTCTTCGCCCTCGATCGCGCGCAGATCCTTGATCTGGACGGGCTCGCCTTCGGGTAGGACCAAGAGTTGCGGCACGCCGTCCTGATCGCGGAACACGCTGCGCAGGATCTCGTGCCGCTGGAGGATCGCGGACAGGGCCTGCTCGAGATACGACAGGCCGATCGTGCCGTCGCTGCTCCAGACCGCCGTCATGTTGTAGGCGGTGCTCTGCGGCTGGAACTGGTGCAAGAGCCACAGCCGCTCCTGGAAGAACGACAGCGGCAGCGAGCCGCCGCGCGGCAGGGACTCGACTTTGTCGAGCGGCTGTCCGCCGACCAGCTGCACGAGCTCGTCGCGGTGCGCGGCGATGTCCTTTTTCAGAGCGTCGCTCAGCTGCCCCTTCGGCGAATTGACGCGCAGCCGTCCGTCGCTGACGAACACGTCCGCACCCAGAGCCCGAAGCTCGGAGAGGAGCTTTGCCGCGCTCAGAACTCCAGCTCCTCTCTATCCGCTTCGTCCACGGCGGGCATGGCCGAGAACTTCGCGATCGCGGCGTCGATGCGCTCGGACAGGCGCTCGAGCGTGGGCGCATCGAAGACGTCGCGCAGGGACAGCCGCGCGCCGAAGGCCTGGTCGACGCGTGCCAGCACGCGCGTCGCGAGCAACGAATGCCCGCCGAGCTCGAAGAAGTCGTCGCGAGCGCCGACGCGATCGACGCCGAGCAGCTCGCACCAGATCTCTCCGAGCCGGCGCGCGGTCTCGGACCCGGGAGCGCGTGACTCCGTGGTGGCCTCGGGGCGCTTGCGCACGGCGGCGGCCGCCGCGCCCTGGGTCTTCGCGTTCGAGATCGCGAGCTCAGCCGCGCGCACCGGGTCGAAAGACGAAACGACGATCCGGCTGCGGCGCGAGCCGAGACCGCGTACGAACGCCTCGACCGCAGCGTCGGACGCGAGCGCGTGGCGCAACGCGGCCTGACGCTCAC
>JALYWZ010000726.1 GCA_030852505.1 Myxococcota bacterium
AGGATCACGATCGCGAAATCATTACGGCAGATGTTGCTGGCGCCGGTCCCGAAGACCTTGATGCCATAGGCGTCCGGCTCGGTGTTGGTGCTCGCACCGACGAATACTTTGACGGACTCGGGCGGCGCCAGCGCGCCGAGCTCACCGTCGCCCGGCGCCGTCGGGTTCAGCGTGCCGTCGGGAGCGCAGCTGAACTTGCCGGCGCCGAAATAGGACACGCAGTGGAGCGCGGTGAATACGATGTTGGGCGCCACCAGCGTGGACGTGCAGTTTTCACCTTCGGAGCCGATGGCCTTCGACTCCAGCCGCAGCACGTAGTCCTCGCTGGCGTCGGAGGGTTCTCCGTTCACGATCGCCGCGCGCAGCTCCGACGTCGCGGGCTCGTCCACCGGCGCCGTGCAGGCGGCGGAGCCGAGCGCCGCGGCGAGGGCAACCGCTATCGAAACTCTGAAACCGCGCTGGCTCAGAACTCGGCCGCGCAAGGCAGCTCCTCCAGCTGAACGCCGTTTGCCAGGTCTACACCGAGCTCGAGCGCGCCGTCTTTGTAGAGAAGGACATCCGTAATCAAAGGCTGCGTGCTGGTGTCGGTCGCACACCAGACGCTGCCCGGAGTCGTACGCGAACCCGTGTTCGCGTTGAACTCCGGTGGCCCCATCGTGCCGTCGAGCCGAATGTTGCCGATCGCCAGAGCCTGCAGCGTCGCAGGGATCTTGCTGATGCCGAGCCGATACTGGCGCGCATCCATATCGACGAGCCGCTTCATGCCGTCCACCAAATCTTGGCCCCTCAGTTGTTGCGAGGCGACGGGTGCGGCCGCAGCAGCCGCATAGATCAAGAAGTAGGGAGCGTCGTAGAAGTTCTCGAAGCCCTCGTAGCTCTCTTCACCCTGGAACTCGGACCTGTAGAGATTGAGGTAGGTGTTGACCAGGACCCGGTCCGTCGAGGCGGCGGCGTTGATGCCGGCCATCCTCGTCTTGTACCTGTTGAGGGACGGGCCCAACCCCCTCGCGGAGAAATGAAACGGCGAGACGATGTAGAACGGCTTGGGCGCATCGTCGGTCGCGTCGCTCCACTGGTTCTCGAGCGGCGTGAAGATCTGGTTGTAGAACGCCAGGTCCGTCATCGCGAGGATCACGTGCGGCTGGAACTCGAGCAGATCCTGAACCACGCCCACCAGATCGCCGGGCGCGTCCGTGGTGTGCGTCGAGAACGTGCGGAAGGTGTCTTCGGTCTGGTCGATGGCGATCTCACCGTTGAACTCGATGCCGTTGTCCTTATCGAGAATGGTCGAGCTCATGTCGATGCAGCTCTGAATGTCTCGGTCCACGATCAACGCGACGCGGGCCGGCTCCTCGAGGGCCTTTGCGTCCAGCACTCGCGTGAGCAACGGCTTCACGGGTAGAGCGACCTCTTCTCCGGTGGGCATCATCTGCCAGATCAGGCCGTTGTCCGGTTTCGCGACCAGCAGGCTGTCCGAGTCGAGAGAGCTGATCCACATGGGATCTGCTGAAGTGTTGGTGCGCTTGTAGTCGAACCCAGATTTCAGCTCGGGCGCGTACATGGCCGCGACGATGCCTGGAACCTTGAGCGTGTCGACCAAGTGGTCGAGGCTCTCGTGATACTGCTCGATTGGGTATGGCCCGGCCTCCCCGTCCAGCGGTGTCTCGCAGAGGACGGCGATGAGCGCGCGCTGGCCGCCCGAAACAGATACCCCACCGGCGGTCTCCTTGTTGAATGCGGTGAAGGCGAGATCGAAGTTGTGGCTGAAGGGGCTCTCGCGCTGCGGGGGGAACAACGGCGCGAAGGCTCCCAGCACGATCGGTTCGGCCGTTTCCCTGAGCTGCTGCTCGAGCTTCAACTCGTCCGATGGCAACACCGACGGGCAAGTCGTGTCGTTCGTGAGCTTGACGCACGCGCCCTGAAGGCAAGCCGTGAGCCCGAGCCGATCGGGCGCGTCGAGACACTCGGCGTTGCTGGTGCAGCCGCCTTTACCGCCGTCCCCACCGCTGCCGCCTCCAGCCCCCATGCCGCCGGTGCTGCTCGAGCTCGGGTCGCAAACCCCCGCCACACACTTGTTCCCGAGGCCTTTGACGACGCAATCGCCGTCCAGTTCGCACTGATCGGCGCTCAGGTCATAGACCAACGAGCACGCCGAGGTCATTCCGAGGGCGAGAAAAAGCAGGCCCCCGACAAGCTGCACGCGAGACAAGTTACGCATCGATGTTTGGAGAAAGACTAGCCTCTCCGAACGGATCTCCCAAGCCCGTCGTTAGCCCAATCGTGCGCACACACCGAGACCAAATGTGGCCTAGCGGACCACCTCGCTGTGCGGTTTTCGCCGCTCGCCGCGCTCGGTTATTTACCGGTGTATTTCGGCGGCCGCTTCTCGGCGAACGCGCGCAGCCCTTCACGGCGATCTTCGCTGTACAGGCAGGCTTCGTAGGCGCGGAGCTCGACTGCGAGGCCTTCTTCGAGCGGTAGCTCGGCAGCGCGTAGGGCCTCGAGTGCGGCCGCTTGCGCGAGCGGCGCGCCTTCGACGATGGGTCGGGCGTAATTCAGCGTTTCCGTGAGCAAGTCGGCGTCGTCATCGACCAGGTGATTGACGAGCCCGATGCCGAGCGCCTCGGTCGCGGTGAGCCTTCGGCCCAGCAGGATCAGCTCCTTGGCGCGCGCTCGGCCCACGATCCTCGGCAGGTACTGCGTGCCGCCCGCGCCCGGGATGATGCCGAGCGAGGTCTCGGGCAGGCCGAGCAGCGCCGAATCGACGGCCACGCGCAGATCGCAGGCCAGCGCGAGCTCGAGACCGCCGCCGAGCGCGACGCCGTTGAGCGCCGCGATCACCGGCACGCGGAACGACGACAGCCAGCCGAGCTCGGAGCGGTAGGAGCGCAGCATCTCCAGCACCTCGGCCTCGTTCATGCCGCTGCGCTCCTTGAGATCCGCCCCCGCGCAGAAGGCCTTGCGCCCTTCACCCGTGAGGATGACCGCGCGCACGCTCTCGTCGGCTGCCAGAGCGCGCCCGGCCTGCCCGAGCGCCGCCACCAGCTCGCGTGACAACGCGTTCTGGCGCTCGGGGCGGTTCAGGGTGAGCACGGCCGCGTTGCCGCGGCGCTCGATGCGCAGGGCTTCGGTCATCGGCGCTTCTTGGCCTTTCGCGCCGGGGCGGCGGGCGGCTTGGGCTTCTTCGCAACGGGCACCGCTTCCGGCTTCTTGGCTTGGGCCTTGGCCTCGAGCCGGGTAAACCGCGCCTTCAGCTCGTTGAGCTCGTTCTTCACCGACTCGAGCTCGTCATGGACGCGCTTGCGCTCGGCCGCGCCGTCGCCGAGCTCGCGCAGCGCCTCGCGGATCCGGCGCTTGACGCGGCCGTCGAGCTCCTTGTCGAGCGCGCGCCTGAGCGC
>JALYWZ010000147.1 GCA_030852505.1 Myxococcota bacterium
GACCAGCTCGTCCGGGTCGATCCCCTCGGGCAGCGTGGCGACCTTCGCCGTGAGCCCGACGCGCTGGCAGACCTCGCGCGCCGCCCGCACCGCTCGGCGGCCCGCCGCGTCGCCGTCGAAGAGCAGGACGATCTGCGGAGTCAGGCGCTTGATCTGCGTGGCCTGTTCGGGCGTGAACGCCGTGCCGAGCGGCGCGACCACGTTCTTCTGTCCGCGCGCGTGCAGGCTCACGACGTCGAAGTTGCCCTCGACCACGATCGCGCGATCGGCGTCGCGGATCGCCTGACGTGCCTGGTGAATCCCGAACAGCGCCTCGCGTTTCCTGTAGATCGTGGACTCCGGCGAGTTGATGTACTTCGCGGGCTTGTCGGCGCTCTCGCTCGGCGCCTCGAGGCCGAGCGCGGACAGCTCCGCTCGCGGGGGCTCGTCGAGCACGCGCCCACTGAAGGCGACCACGCGACCCTTGCTGTCCATCACAGCGAACATCAGCCGGTGCCGGAACCGGTCGTAGTACCCCGAGCCGCTCTTGCGCTCGAGCACCAGCCCGACCTTCTGCGCGGCCTGCAAGCTCGACTGGCTGTCGCGCAAGTGCTTCGACAGCCCGTCCCAGCCGTACGGCGCGTAGCCGACGCGGAACGCTTGCAGGGCGTCCGCGATCGAGTCCGTCGGTTCTGCGGGAACCAGGCTGCGGCGCGCGAGCTCCTCACGTGCGAGCGGGGCCAGCGGGTGCTCGCGCAGCATGCGCTCGAAATACGCCGCCGCCACGGCCGAGACCTCGAACAGCTCCTCGGAACGGCGCCGGGCTTCGGCTTGCTGGCGTCGCTCCGCGTCGCTCACGTTGTCGATGATCTCGATGCCCGTTCTCTCGGCGAGGCGCCGCACTGCCTCGATGAAATCCAGCCCCTCGAGCTTCTGGACGAACTTGAGGGCGTCGCCCGACTCGTGACACCCGAAGCAGTGATAGAAGCCGCGCTCGGGGTTCACGTGGAAGCTCGGCGACTTCTCTTTGTGGAAGGGGCACAAGCCCACGAAACTCCGCCCCCGCTTCGTGAGCTTCAAAGACTCACCGATCAATGCGACCAGGTCCGTCTCGCGGCGGATGCGGTCGAGCGTGTCCTGCCCGATCACGTGGGTTCGCATACCGCAAAATCCACGCGCACGCTTGTTTCCGACGAACCCCGGTGGGCGTTCGCTTTCGGCCCGGGCGACGGGCTTTGCCCGCGGAAACAATCACGACCAATTTCTTGCACTGAACGAATTATCAGGTATCCTGGATCGGCCCGCCATGCTCCGGCGCATCCCACTTCAGAACCCGAAGAACCGGTTCGAACGGGCGGCCGTGGAGTACGACCCGGGCGAGCTGCCCGAGCAAGCTCTCGAGCTGATCGAGGATCACACCGCCAGCATCCTCTCCAAGAACGACAGCCCCGATCTGTCGTTCAGCTACAGCATCAACGCGTACCGGGGCTGTGCCCACGGTTGTGCTTACTGCTACGCGCGCCCGTCGCACGAGTACCTCGGCTTCGGTGCCGGGGCAGACTTCGAGCGCCGCATCGTCTTCAAGCCCAGGGCTCCCGAGCTTTTGGCCGAGGCGTTCGAGCGCAAGTCGTGGCGCGGCGAGCTGATCGTCATCAGCGGGAACACGGACGCCTACCAACCGGTCGAGGCGCGGCTCCAGCTCACCCGTCGATGTCTGGAAGTGTGTGCCGAGTACCAGAATCCGGTCCACCTCATCACCAAGTCGAGCTTGATCGAGCGTGACCTCGACGTGCTACTGCTCTTGAAGGAGCGAGCGTCGGTCGGTGTCTCGGTGTCCGTCACGTTCTGGGACGAGCACACGGCGCGCGCGATCGAGCCGTACGCGCCACCGCCCAAGCGTCGCATCGAGACGATCCGCCGGCTCGCCGCCCAGGGCATTCCGGTCACCGTCAACGTCGCTCCGCTGATCCCGGGCTTGTCCGATCGGGACCTGGTGCCGATCCTCGAGGCCGCGCGCGAGGCCGGAGCGATCTCGGCCATGGCGATGCCCGTGCGCTTGCCCGGCAGCGTGGCCGAGGTCTTCGAGGCACGCATCCGCGAGCACCTGCCCCTGTCCGCAGAAAAAATACTCACGCGTACGCGCGAGATGCGCGGCGGCAAGCTCAACGATCCGCGCTTCTTCTCCCGGCAGCACGGTCAAGGGGAGTACGCCCGCACGCTCGAGCGCATGTTCGACGCGACGGTGCGTCGGCTCGGCTTCGGTGAGCTCCCGGCGACGCGAACCGGCACCTTTCAACGGCCTAGGGAGAGGCGCCAACTCAGTTTATTTTAGGGGAGGGCTCGGCGTTGCAAAGCCAGGGCGGCGCGGGGAGGGATGCAAAGGGAAGATGGGGAAGGGGAGAGCGCTTGCAGCGCGGGGGTTCGTGCCGCCCCTGAGAGAGGTGTTCACTTGTTCGGGCCACACGTTCGCGCCCCGCGTTTGCGACAGGAGTTCGCGTTGCGGCGTATTGCGGTGTGAGCCGACAACGGGTGTGAGCCGATACGGGCTTTGCATTCGAGATTGGTAATCCGTTGTCGAGAGTGCGATAGTGGCGACTCATCCACAGGTCGTTTGGGGATGGTTCGTTAGGAGGAGACCATGAATCGGTGTGTCAGGGTGTTTACGGGGATAGGTGTGCTCGTCGCACTGGGGCTCAGCAACGTGATTGGTTGTTCGGAGTCGAAGGGGGACGCGCAGGAACAGCCGGCTTCGACCGGCAAGCTACGGCTCGGCCTGACCGCGCGCGCGCAGTCGGGCAACGTGTACCGGCTACGCAACGCGTTCTTCGACGTCGTGAACTCGCGGACCGGGGAGTTCGAGGCGTCGTTGTTCAGCGAGGATTTCGGGAACGTCGACGAGATCACGACCATCATCGATCGCGGCTCGCACCTCGTCACGCTCGAGCCGGGCTGGTTCCTCGAGATCGTGACGACGGGCAGCGGCAACAGCGGGACGGGTGGCTTGTCCACGGGTGGCGTCTCCACCGGCGGCGCGCCCAGCAAGGGCGGCGGAGGCTTCATCGGCAAGGGCGCCGGGGGAAGCCCGTCGTTCGCCGAGGGCGGCTTCGCCGGTGACGACGACTTCGGCTTCGGCGGGGATTTCGGGTTCGGTGGCGATCCGGGCTCGAGCGGCGGCTTCGGCGGCGAGCCGTTCCCGCCCCCGCCCCCACCCGGAGGTTTCGGCGGCGAGCCGTTCCCCCCCCAGGGCGGCTTCTCCGGCTTCCCCGACGGACCCGGACAACGCGTGGACGCGCAGCTGTTGAGCGACGCCGTCCAGTTCTTCTTCTTGAATGGAGGGGACGACGCGTTCGTCACGTACGTGTTCCAGGTCGGCGGCGACGTGATCGACTTCGACGAGGGGCGGCTACACATCGGTATCGCCGTGGACGAGGTCGAGCCGCCGTGCGTGGTTCCGGGAGGCGTCATCAACCCGCGGCGCGCGCTGTTCGAGAACAGCGTCCAGGCGCTGTCGAACGTGGCGCTGTCCGAGGCCTTCCAGGCGATCGCGTCGAATGAAGGTCACGGCACCGACCCCGAGTTGCTCTACCGGCAGCTCTTCGACAGCTACGCGAGCCCGGAGAACGCGGTTCTGCCGGACGCCGTGCACTGCGGCGACGAGACCACCGACGGCCAGCCGAGCCTCAACGGCTACCCGATGACCTGCGACCGCGCCGAGCACGCGCAGATCGACGACTTCTTCGAGTGGTTCGCGACCGGCTTCGTCAACCGCATGGATCTGGCCCCGCAGAACGGCGCGCACTGCGGCCAGCAACGGATGATCTTCTCGAACTCGGACGGCTTCGGCAGCCGCGTGTTCATGATCATCGAGGCCCAGATCCCGAACCCGGCGCCCGAGCTCGGCATCCAGGGCTGCCTCCCGCTCGCACAGTTCTGGCTCGACCAGAACTCGATCGACGATCCGTTCGAGCGCGGCGCACGCCTGCGTGACGCATTCCTGTTCGGTCACCCGGACCTGCTCGCCGCGGGCTTCGGCCCGTTCCTTTCGCCGAGTCACGTCACGGTCGGCAGCGGGCAGATCCGCACCAACAACTTCATCCAGGACCCGTGGATGCTGCGCGAGTTCAAGCTGGCGGTGGACGGAGACGAGCTCAAGATCCTGCCGTTCCCGACGGCCGAGGCGCCCAACGGCAACCTGTTCAACGAGCTCTCGGGCTTGCCGCAAGGCGAGGCCTGCCGCGAGAACATCCTCGACGCGATGGAAGGGCTGGTCACGAACGACCCCGCGCAGATGTCGTTCGTCGTCAGCCAGGAGTGCAAGGACGCCGAGAGCCGTAACGATTTCTCGCAGGATTACGCGGCGAACATGAGCTCCGGCTTCATCGATCGGATCAACGAGCGCTTCGGCGGAACTGGGCTCGACGCCTTCGACCTCGGCAACCGGGCCTGGTTCGCCGGGTCCTGCATCGGCTGCCACAACGAGGCGGCGGGTCTATTTCTCGGCAACGGGGTGGTCGCGCCGTTCTCGCACGACTTCGTGCACTCGGCGGACTTCGCGACCGATTGCGGCGACACCGTGTGCTTCCCCGAATCCGACGCGATGGCGCGGGTGTTCTTACCGCAGCGCCTGAGGGTGATGAGCAACCTGCTCGACATCGACTTGCCGTCGAACCCTTGCGAAGGCGGCGACGGCGGTTTCGCTGGGGGAGCAGCGAGCACGGGTGGAAGCTTCGGCTCCGCCGGCAGCGCGGGTGAAGAGGAGCCGCTGCCCGAGCTCTTGCCCGGGCCAGCGCCGGAGATCGAGATCACCTTGCCGGAGGCATCCACGCCGGTGGAGGAGCTCGACGAACGAGACGCGGAGATCCGCGAGGAGTACGGGGAGCTGACGATCGGCAATCGCTCCGCTCAGGTCACCCACTGAGCGCAACGCCGAAGGCCCGGTCGCCGTTCGCTTCGTCAGCGGCGGCCGGGCGCGGTGTTCAAGAGCCAGCGACGGGTGACCTCGACCTGCGTCGTGTCGTCCTCTTCCGCGATTTCGGAGTCTTCGGCCTCGCCGGTTTCGATCACCGGATCCTCGGCGCTCGAGATGCGGACGGGGCCGCTCGCGATCGGGGGCGTCACGCGGCGGCCGCGATCGGTGCCGCGCGTCTCGGGCAGGCGATCGAGGATCGAGTGGAACGAGAAGAAGAACACGACGTCGTCGGGGGTCTTTCGCAGCACGCCGAGCGCGTCGGTCAGATCGACGACGTGACGCAGCGCGCGCTCCGGGATCGTCGAGCACACGATCACGGCGGGCGTCCCCTTCGCCGGGTACATCCGGAGTAGCCGCACCAGATCCTGCCCCGTGAGCCCGGGCATGAGCGCCTCGATCAGCACGATGTCGGGGCGGAGCGCGTTGATCACGGTCTGGATGCGCGAGGCGGTGGTGCGCGTGGTGACGCGGTGCCCCTCCTCTTCCAGACGGCGCTTCGTCAGCTCCAGCGCCTCGGAATCGTGGTCGACGACCAGCAGGCGCAGGGAGCGCTCGGAATGCTGGGGGTCGTTTCTCATCAGGCTACTTGGCGCTCAACGGTCGAAAACCGGCAAGCATTTAGGGTGGATCCCGGAATCTCACCACGAAATGTCACAACTCCGGGGGCGCCGCAGGCAGTTTTTTGTGCGACCTTTCGCACTGAACGGCGGAGGCCTCTCAGCGCGGGACGGGCGGCCTCGGGGCCGATGCGCAAGACGCGCAGCTTCCCGAGGTCCGGACCCCCCGAGTCGCGCAGGGGAGCGCAACTTGAGCAACCAGCGGGAAAAACGCCGAGTGTAGCCATCCTTCGGGGTGACAGGAGCTTGAGTGCCCGGCGACTGAAAACGGTTCCAGGTCCCGGTGCTTTTTTCTTACCAGGGCAAGCTCTGGCCGTTGGCGTGCCAGAAGCCGCCGGTCTTCTCCAGGGTGAGCTCGTCGATGCGCGCGAGCAGGCCCTTGGCCGCTTCCGCGGGCTCGATCTGCCCGTGGTCCCCGACCATGTCGGTCTTGACCATCCCCGGGTGCAGGATCGCGACGGCCACCTCGGCCGGCTTCAGGTCCACCGCCAGCGACTTGCCGGCCATGTTCAGCGCGGCCTTGCTCATCCGGTAGCCGTAGGCGCCTCCCGAGCCGTTGTCGTCGATCGAACCCATGCGGCTCGTGATCAGCGCGACCTTCGCGCCCTTCGCGAGACGCGTGCGCAGCGCGGCCGTGACGCGCAGCGGGCCGAGCGCGTTCACCTGGAATTGTTTCAACACGCCGTCGAAGTCGATGTTCGTGAGCTGGTCGCCCCAGACCAGGATGCCGGCGTTGTTGATCAAGAGATCGAGCTTCCGATCGCCGACGGCTTGCGAGAGCTTGGCCACGCCCTCTTCGTCCGTCACGTCGATGCCGTCGATGACCTCTGCGCCCGAGGCGGCGAGGGCGGGGGAAGGCGTGCGACAGGCGGCGAGCACCTCGCTGCCTCGCTTTCTCAGCGCCTCCACCAGTGCCAGCCCAATCCCACGATTCGCGCCCGTGACCAATGCCAGAGACATGACCGGATCCTTGGGCTCGGGGCCCCTGCGCAGCAAGCCGGAACGTGGCGCCTTTTCACCGCTGTTGGCAGCCCCACGCCACCGTGCTAGACGCGCCGCGCTTCCGGGAATTTTCTAGCCCGGGCACGGACTTGAATATGCAAAAAGGCAAAGTCACCCAGGTCATCGGGCCGGTCGTCGACATCGAATTTCCGACGGGCAAGCTGCCCCGCATCCTCAATGCGCTGACGGTCTCGAACCCGTCGATTTCGAAGGAGAAAGACAACCTGGTGCTCGAGGTGGCTCAACACCTCGGTGAGTCCGTGGTGCGCGCAATCGCGATGGACACGACCGACGGCCTGGTCCGCGGCGCCGAGGTGAACGACCTCGGTGCGCCGATCCAGATGCCGGTGGGCCCGGAGACGCTCGGCCGCATCTTGAACGTCGTCGGGCTGCCGGTGGACGAGCGCGGTCCGGTCAACGCCAAGCGCAAGATGCCGATCCACCGCGCTCCGCCCGCCTTCGTCGATCAGAGCACGAAGATCGAGCTGTTCGAGACCGGCATCAAGGTCGTGGACTTGCTCGCGCCGTACCGCAAGGGCGGCAAGATCGGCCTGTTCGGCGGCGCCGGCGTCGGCAAGACCGTGCTGATCATGGAGCTCATCAACAACATCGCCAAGGCGCACGGCGGCGTGAGCTGCTTCGCCGGCGTCGGTGAGCGCACCCGCGAGGGCAACGACCTCTATCAGGAAATGGGCGAGTCGAAGCTCGAGAGCGGCGCCAGCGTGCTCTCGAAGACCGCGCTGATCTACGGGCAGATGAACGAGCCCCCGGGGGCGCGCGCCCGCGTCGCGCTGAGCGCGCTCACCTGCGCCGAGTACTTCCGCGACGAGGAAGGTCAGGACGTGCTGTTGTTCGTCGACAACATCTTCCGCTTCACGCAGGCGGGCAGCGAGGTGTCTGCGCTCCTCGGCCGTATGCCGAGCGCCGTCGGTTATCAGCCGACGCTCGCCAACGAGATGGGCGCGCTCCAGGAGCGCATCACCTCGACCAAGAAGGGCAGCATCACCAGCGTGCAGGCGATCTACGTGCCCGCGGACGACTTGACCGACCCCGCGCCGGCCACGGCCTTCGCGCATCTCGACGCCACCACGGTGCTCAGCCGCTCGATCGCCGAGCTCGGCATCTACCCGGCGGTCGATCCGCTCGACTCCACGAGCACCGTGCTGTCGCCCGAGATCGTCGGCGACGAGCACTACAAGGTCGCGCGTCAGGTCCAGGCCACGCTGCAGAAGTACAAGGATCTGCAGGACATCATCGCGATCCTCGGTATGGACGAGCTCAGCGAGGACGACCGCGCGATCGTGGCCCGCGCCCGCAAGATCCAGCGCTTCCTGTCGCAGCCGTTCTTCGTGGCCGCGCAGTTCACGGGCGCCGTGGGCAAATACGTGCCGCTCAAGGAGACGATCGTCGGATTCCAGGAGATCCTGTCCGGCTCGCTCGATCACCTGCCCGAGCAGGCGTTCTACATGGTCGGCAACATCGAAGAGGCCAAGGCCCGCGCAGAGCAGCTCAAGAAGGTTGCTTGATGGCGGACTCGATCGCGCTCGAAATCGTGACCCCCGACGGCGTGAAGCTGTCGGAGAACGTGTCCGAGCTGACGGCGACCAGCGTGGACGGTGAGTTCGGCGTGCTGCCGAGCCACCGTCCCATGCTCGCGGCGCTCACGACCGGGATCGTCACGTACGTGAAGAACGGCGAGAAGCACTCGGTAGCGGTCGGCCCCGGCTTCGCCGAGATCGCCGACGACAAGGCGCTGCTGCTCACCGATCGCTTCATCACCAAGGATCAGATCGATCCGGTGATCGTGCGCAAGGAGCTGAAGGACGCGGACGAGGCGCTCGACCACTACGCGGGCGACCCGAAGGGGCCCGAGTACGGCGCGCTCGTATCGCGCGAGCTGTGGGCCGCCGTGCAGCTCGATCTGTACGGCGATCCGCCGCCGCCCCGCCTGCGCACCCAGAGCGAGCTCGGCTTCGGCGTTCACGAGACCTATACCGACTCCGGCAAGTCGGACACCGAAGAAGCCTCGGCCGAACACGCGAAGCACTGAGCTCGGGAGCGCGAGGGCGGAACGTGCAGCAATCGCGCGGTCCCAAAGCCGAGCTCGCGCTCCACGGCCTGGTCCCGAAGAAGGACTTCGGGCAGTGCTTCCTCGCCGACGAGCGGCTGGCGGCGCGGATCGCGGGGCTCGTGCCCGAGGGCGCGAGCGTGGTCGAGCTCGGCGCGGGGCTCGGAGCGCTGACGCGCCCGC
>JALYWZ010000727.1 GCA_030852505.1 Myxococcota bacterium
GGCTTCGCTCCCCGCTTCCTTCCCACGGTCGGTCGCCCTTCCGCAGTTGCGGTTCGCTTCGATCGGGATGACCTCCTCTCGACTGGACTTTCACCAGCAAGACAGCGCCCATGCTGGGCGCACCAAACGCAAAAAGCCCGCCCGTGCGCCGGGCACGAGCGGGCTCCGAAAAGAAAACTTCTCCTCAGCGGCTGCGGTACGTGAGCCCGTTCGAGCGATCGATGACTTCGTTGAAGTCCTTGATCAGCTTGGCGGGGTGCCCCTCCATGTGCTCGGGCATGCCCCGCTCCTTGGCGAAGTCCTTGTTGTCGCGCTTCCTTCGCATCAGCTCCTTGGCGGATTTCAAGAAGCTCTCCGAAGAGCTCTTGTAGATGCTGAACATCGTGACCTTGTCCGACTCGGCCTTGTTGGTCGTGGCGTAGGTGTCCATCTCGGTGTAGCTCTTTTCGTAGGTGTCGAGCGCGGCGTTGTAGGCCGTGGCGTCGAGCTCCGCGATCGAGTCGATGTCTACCAGCTTCACGACCTTCTTTGCGTCGTCGACCGCCTTCTCGATCAGGTATTGCATGCGCCGCTCGGGGCGGTTCTTGAGCCGCTCGAGCTGCCGCTGCCCGACCTGCTCGTTCAGCACCGTCACCTTATCGTCGAGCGGCTTGTTGGCCTTCTCGAAGGCGTCGAAGGCGGCCACCAGCGCCGCGTGCTGGGTCTTGCCCTTGGCGAAGTCGTCGTCCTTGAAGTCCTTGCGGTCGTAGTAGTCGTGCATCGTCTTCACGAGCGGCGTCAGATTATCGAGCGCCTTCTTGTATTCGCCGGCTGCCGCTTCGACGTCGGGCAGGGGAGGCTTGGCCGCCTTGGCCGCGTCGATCTCTTTCGAGCAACGCTCGGGGGTGTAGGTGAGCGCCGGCAGGTAGATGCTCGACTCTTTGCCGGTCGGGCCCTTGTCCTTGTCGATCTCGCGGAAATACTGGTTTCGCGCGCGGAACGCGTCGCGGCTGAAGCCGTTCAGGCACTCGATGTAGTGCCCGAGCTTTTCGCCGAGCTCGTTGTCCTTGGCATCTTCGCTGCTGAGCCCCCCTTCGGTCACCGCCGAGCTGGCTGCTTGTTCTGCGATCTCGCCCGCCTTCTTGAGCCGTTCGACCACCTTGCAGCCCCCGAGCACGTTGGCCCCGAGATACACGATTGCTAGCAATTCTACCCACGTCTTCATCACTCATCCTCCACGAACCCGGCAGCTTACACGAAGCCCCGGAACCGGGGGAAGCGCGAGTTCGTGGCCCGCCCGCGCCGAAGCTTATCAGCGCGCGTCGAACACCGAGTCGAACGGCGTGCGCTCGGACAGCGCGCGCCGCTCGGCGCTGTCGAGCACGGACAGGCCGACGAGGAACGAGGCATTCATCCAGCCGAAGCCCTCGTCCGCGATGTACGAGAACTCCGTGTTCACGTTGCCGTATTCCTGAAACACGCGGTGGCTGCGCTTCACCACGTCGAACTTTTCGGGGACGGTGCCGTGGTAGTCGGCGGCGCTGTCCACGATCGTCGACAGCCAGCGGTACGCGAGGCGCTGGGCGTCGGCCTTGGCGCCGAAGTTCAGGAGGCCGTCCCAGGCCATCATCTGGTGGGGCGCCCAGCCGTTCGGGTACTCCCATTGCCGGTCGTTCGGGCGTGACACGAGCTCGCCGTTTTCGCTTTGCGCGAGCACCTCGGGCGGCGAAACCCGGTCGAGAGAGCTCTTGGCGGTGGCGCTCAGGCCGCCCGCGACCTCGAGCTCGGGCAGCGCCACCGAACGCAAGCGCTCGGCCATCGCGGGCGTAGCCAGGGTCACGCCACAGGGATTCGGAACCGACGCCCAGAGCGGCGCGAAAGTGGTCGCGGCAAGGTACTTCGAGCGCCGGCGCGCGCTGAGATCGTAGTCGAAGAAGGCCCCCGCCGCTTCGTCCCAGTGATAGCGCTGTACGAGCCGTGCTCGCGCTCGCGCACGCTCGCAGAGCCCATTGGTCGTCGTGCCCTCGAAGGCGCCGCCGAAGTGCTCGGCGATCAAGCGCGCCAGATCGATCTCGTATTTGAAGAGCAACGCGCTGAGCTCGACGGGCACGAACTCCGTGCAGCGCTCCTTGCCGTCCGAGAACCAGCGGTAGGTCGTGTCGTGTCCCGACTCGCGCACGCAGCGGTCGTTCTGGAAGAACGCGTCGATCGCCGGATCGGCGAGCTTTCCGGCGCGATACTTGGCCGCGAGCTCGGCTGCGCACGCGACGAACTGCGCGCGACTCTCGGCGCCGGCCTTGGGAGCCGGGCAGTGGCCGTGGCTCTTGGCGTGGGCCTGGTAAAACCAGGCGAAATGCCCGGGCTCCACCTCCGGCGGCTCGCCCCGGCCCTCGTCGAAGTAGCGGGCAAGGCACACGCCCTGATCGCACAGGCTCGTGCGCCGCGGCTCGACGCTCCACACGCGCTGGTACTCGACGAGCGCGGCGGACAGCATTCTCGACAGCCAATCGCGCTCGGCCGGCGAGCTGCCGCTCCGCTCGAGCACGGCGGCGATCGACGAGGTGAAGAACGGCGGCTGCGAGCGGGTGAGGAAGTAGCTGCGGTTCGCGTTCAGGATCTTTCCGTAGTGCCGGATCTCGTAGGCCTGGTTTTCGACGATGGAGCGGGCGAGCTCGGTGTGGTCGGGGCGCTGGGTCAGGCCGCGCACGATGAAGTAGCTATCCCAACCGTACAGCTCGTTGAAGCGACCACCGGGAACGACGAAGGGCCGGCCGCGGTTCTGCGCGTCGAGCGCCAGCGTGAGCAGGCCGTGTTCCTTGCGAGTGGTGACGTCTTTCACCCAGTCCGGTGATACCGGCACCGGCAGCGCGTGCAGGCTGACTCGACCGGGGACGCCGGCCTTGGCGAACACGAGCAGGGCCTGCGCGTCGTCTGCGGGAACGTACACGTGCTGCTCCACGGGCGTGAGCGGCGGCGCGGGCGGCGGCGCGCTGCAGCGCTGGGCGCCGGTCGGGCAGAGCTCGGCGCTACTGCTGCTGCTCCCGGGCGCGAGCTTCGGGTCGGTCAGGGCGCGCTCGAGGCTCCCGGGGTCGGCGTCGATGCGGCGCGTGAGGGCCTTCCAGAAATCGTCGTTGATACGGTGCTCGAGGTAGCTGACCGGATCGTCGTTCACGCGCCCGAGCTCGACCGGGATCCGCTCCGCGCTCGACGAGCGCAGGCCAAGCACCAGCTCCTGCACGAGCTGCGCGGCCTGCTGGCGCGACGCGAGGTGTACGCGCGTGCCCCCGAGCTCGACGTCGTAGGGAAACGCTGCCGGGCACGGCGCTGCGGTACAGGCTTCGTCGGCGACGGTGATGCGGCGGTCGCAATCCCGATCGCGCTCGGCGAGCAACCGGCACAGCGCAGCCTGCGCGTC
>JALYWZ010000728.1 GCA_030852505.1 Myxococcota bacterium
GTCTGATCGTGCAGATCCCGAACCTGCTCGAGGCAGCGCCCGCCAGCGAATCCGATACGAGCTCCGAGTCAGGCATTGCGATGCGCTTCGGTCCGCGCCGCATCGCCGCCGTCGTCGCAGGCGGCGCGAGCGTCGGTTCGGGCACGAGCAGCGGCGCGATCACCGGCTTCGGTGAGGGCGCGGGCCGCATCGAGGCCGCAGGGACCTTGGCGGATTCGCTCGCGGCGCCGAGCTCGGGTGAGCCTGGCTCGGCGGGCGCGCGCACGGCAACCCAGATCAGGGCGGCAGAACCGAGCGCGAGCGTCGCCGCACCGGCCACGAACAGCGGCCGGCGTCCCCCGCTTGGCCGCTTGTTGGTCCAGAGCTGGTCGGTCACGGTCGAGCCGCTCGGCGGGTTCAAGGTTGGCGCGGTGTGCTCGGGCGGCCGGAGCTCGACCGGCTGCGCCATCACGGCGTGCGCCCGTTCTTCCGTCGGCGGCTCGAGCGTGGCGCGGGCTCTTTCGGCTGAAATGCGCGCCTGCTCGCTGCCGAGCTCGGATAGTGCTGACGCGAACGAGGCTACGTCCGGAAAGCGCTCGCCGCGTTCCTTCGACAGGCAGCGCAGCACGATGGCTTCCAACGCTTCCGGGACGTCCGCGCGTTGCTTGCGCGCGGGCACGGGCGGTTGGCTCAAGATCATCGCCATGGTGTCCCACGGGGTCTCGGCCGGAAACGGGTGCTGCCCGGTGACGAGCTCGTGCAACACGATGCCGAGCGACCAGATGTCGGCGCGCGCATCGACGGTCTTCGCGGAGCGGATCTGCTCGGGCGACATGTAACGCGGAGAACCGATCACCGCGTTGGTCGCCGTCACGATCGGTCCGAGCTCGGCTTCGTCGAGCGGGATCTTGGAGATGCCGAAGTCGAGCACCTTGACCAGCGGCCGGCGGTCGCGGCGGCGCGTCAAGAACAGATTGGAGGGCTTGATGTCGCGGTGCACCATGCCGAGGAGGTGCGCCTCGGCCACCGCTTCGCAGGCCTGCAGCAGGTACTCGACGGCTTCTTCGAGCGGCAGCGGCCCGCGCTCGATCAGCGTTTGCAGATCGGTGCCGTGCAAAAACTCCATCACCAGGTACGGCACGCCGGAGTCGAGCTTGGCCACGTCCATCACGCGCGTGACGTGCTCACTCGTGAGGCGAGCCATGGTTCGCGCCTCGCGCAAGAAGCGCTCGACCGCATCGGCGCGACCGACCAGCGCCGGCTGCAAGAACTTGAGAGCGACGTCCTGCTTCAGGTCGAGGTGCCGCGCGCGATACACGAGGCCCATACCGCCCGCTCCCAGGAGCTCGAGGACCTCGTATTTGCCGAGGAGTATCTGTCCCTTGCGCGCGACGTCCGACATGCGTCTCGCCAACCGAGCCTGACTCTAGCTCGACTCGGCGGGCGCTGTCGTCCCTCGAGCTTGCGCGGGCCGAGAACGTCGTGTACAAACAAGTCCCGATGTTCGGCCGGTACTTCTTCTGGTTTACCTACTACTGGTTTCCGCGCGAGCGGCGTCCAGGGCCGGTGTACTGACCAGAAGAGTAGGTCGAACCGAATCAAAGAGCCCCTGGCCGCCGCAAGGCGCCGGGGGCTTTTCGCATTTCAGGGTCTGCCATGCGCGAAACCAAGAACCTCCGAATCGTCGATACCACCGTGCTCCAGAGTCCGAACGAAGTCCTTCGAGAAATTCCGCTCAGCGACCGCGCGGCGGATCGCGTGTTTCGGGCGCGTGAGGAGGTGGAGGCGGTGCTCCACGGGCGAGACAGCCGCCAGCTGGTGATCGTCGGGCCGTGCTCGATCCACGACACCCAGGCCGCGCTCGACTACGCGGGCCGGCTGATCCGCTTGCGCGATCGCTTCGCGGACGAGCTCTTGCTGGTGATGCGGGTCTACTTCGAGAAGCCGCGCACGACGGTCGGCTGGAAGGGCCTGATCAACGATCCGCACCTCGACGGCACGTTCGACATTCCCGCGGGCGTGCGCGTCGCGCGGCGTCTGCTCCGAGACCTGGCCGAGCTCGGTATGCCGAGCGCCACCGAAATGCTCGATCCGATCATGCCGCAGTACCTGGCGGATCTGATGACCTGGTGCGCGATCGGCGCGCGCACGACCGAGAGCCAGACCCACCGCGAGATGGCGAGCGGGCTGTCGATGCCGGTCGGCTTCAAGAACGGCACGGACGGCGGCCTGGCGGTCGCGATCAACGCCATGATCGCGGCCTCGAACCCGCACAGTTTCCTGGGCATCGACGGCGACGGCCGCGTCGGCGTGGTCCGCACGGCCGGTAACCCGCACACGCACCTCGTGCTGCGCGGCGGGCGGATCGGCACCAATTATTCGCAGCCCGACGTCGAGGCGGCCGCGAGCGCGCTCGGCAAAGCGGGCGTGAACCGGCGCGTGCTCATCGACTGCAGCCACGACAACAGCGGCAAGAACCACGAAAATCAGCCGGCGGTGCTGGCCGAGGTCGGCGCGCAGCTCCGCGCGGAGTCCCCCCACGTGCTGGGCGTGATGATCGAGAGCAACCTGGTCGGAGGCCGGCAAGAGCTCCGCGACAAAGACCAGCTCGTCTACGGGCAGAGCATCACCGACGCCTGCGTCGACTTCGCAACCACGGAGCGGATGCTGGAGTCGCTGGCGCTCGACCTGCGCGGGCGCCCGAGCGAAAAGGCGCGGCGTTCGGCCTGAGCGAAACCCTACTTCGCCTGTAACAACCAGATGCCCGCGGCGTTGCCGTACGGCACCGTGTAGAGCACGTCGTCGGCCGTCACCACGAAATCGGCGACGCCCTCGGAGATCTGCGCGGTGAAGCCGAGCTCCAGGTTTCGGTACTCGAGCAAGCCCACGTCGAGCTCGGGGTCGTGGTTGGCGATGTAGATCACGCCCGGCAAGACGAAATCGAGGAAGGCCGTGCGGTAGTAGCCGACGCTGGGCGCGATCGTCTGCAGCGTGAAGTCGGGCACGCCCCGCGCGGTGTAAGCCTGCGCGGCCGCGTCGATCCCGCCGTCCAGGATCGACAGCTTGCCGCTCTGGCCGTCGAAATCATGGAAGACGGCGGCCCAGCGGTCTTTCCGATCGCGATATTCGGAGCCCCAGACCGGGACGCGCTCGGCGATCACGCTCAGCCGGTTTTTCGCGACGGCGGCGAGGCGCCCCACCGAGCCGTCGAAATCGATGATCAGGCGCTGGCCGTAGCGGACGGCGCCGGTCGCCAAGTCCTCGGTCTCGCCCGCGGCGGTGAAGTAGCGGTAGCTGCCGGTGTCGCCGCTTGCCTCGACGATCGCGTAGCCGTACTTCTCGTCGGGGGTCTCGGTCCACTCGAGGCGGTCGAGCGTCGCTCGCTCTCCGAGCTCGTGCTCGGTGCCGTCC
>JALYWZ010000148.1 GCA_030852505.1 Myxococcota bacterium
TGCCGGGCCTGTTCGCGGGCGGCGCCACCGACATCCCGCCGCGTGCTCGCGAGCTGGTCGAGGTGGGCGCCGCCTGGCGCGACGTGCTGTGCGGCACGAAGAGCGACCTCTCGGCCTGCGGCGCGCTGATGCTCGACGAGTGGGGCGCCGAGCTCTTGAACGAGCTCCTGGGGCGTCCTTCGGGTGCAGCGCGCGAGCTCCGACAAAAACTGCGCGAGCGCGGCGTGGCAGCCTTCGGCTTCCGGGACGCGGCCTGAGCGCTCCCGCCGAGCGAAAGCAATGCCTTACGCCCTCGACCACGTGTTCCTGTGTTGCTCGGTCGGGGCGGCAGCCGAGGCGGAAGCGCTGCAGCGCGCGGGGCTGACCGAGGGCTCACCCAACGTGCACCCCGGGCAGGGCACGACCTGCCGGCGCTTCTTCTTTCGCAACGCTTACATCGAGCTGCTCTGGATTTCGGACGTGTTGGACGCGAGCTCCGAGGCCACCGAGCCGACGCGCTTGCTCGAGCGCTGGCGCGGGCGCGCTGCCCACGCATCACCCTTTGGGGTTGCACTGCGACCCGCGCGCGATCCGGCGATGCCTCCGCCCTTCGAGAGCTGGGCTTACCGACCGCAATACCTGCCGCCCGGGCTCAGCATCGACATGGCCTCGGCGGCGCCGCTCGAGGAGCCCGAGATGTTCTACGCGCGCTGGGGCCGCTCGCCCGAAACGCGCGAGGGAACCGCGCGCGAGCCGATGGCCCACGTGCTCGGCGTGTCGGTGCTGAGCGGGGTCAAGATCTCGATCGGCCGCCACGGACTGTCGCCCCCGGCGCGAGCGCTGGCCAAGCTCGGCCTGGTCGACTTCGCGTCCGGCCCGCCGCTCTTGGAGCTGGAGCTCGACCGAGGAGCGCGCGGCGTCGAGCTCGATTTTCGGCCGATTCTGCCGATGATTCTGCGCGCTTGAAGCTGGGGAATCGCGCCCAGGCGGGCACGGGGGAAGAGTCGCTCGCTGATCCACGTAGGTTGTGCGGTGCCGGGAGCCGGCATATCCGGGGGACCAACCTAGAGGTGTAACGATGCGTGCATGGTTTTGGTGTGGCGTGGGTGCGGTCTTGTCTCTTTCGGCGGGCTGCGTCGTCGTCGATGACGATGACCCGGACAAGGACAACGGCGAAGCGGGAGACTCGAGCACCGGCGGCCGCGACTCGAGCGGTGGAACGGAGGGCGAGACCACGGGAGGCCGCGAGACGGCGGGCGGAACGGGCGGGGAAAACACGGGCGGGCGCGCGCCGACCGGCGGCCGCGAAGGCGACGGCGGAGCAGGGAACGCAGGTGGCGAAGCGAACGACAACACCGGCGGCACCCCCGACGACAACGCAGGTGGCGAGGCCGGCGGTGGCTCCGAGCCCACGGGCCCCGTGGATTGCACGGACGCCGAGACGCTGCCCGAGCGGATCGAGGAAGACCTGGAGATCGGCCCTGGCTGCGTCCGCGTCGACCGCACGATCGTGATCGCTCAGGCCAAGCTGACGATCGCGCCGGGAACGACCCTGAAATTCGCTCCGGCCGGCTATCTCGATCTCGAGCTCGCGGCCCTCAGCGCGCTCGGCACCGAGCAGGCGCCGATCGTGTTCACGTCGGAGTCCGACTCGCCACTTCCAGGCGACTGGCAATGTGTGTACCTCGACCGTCAGAGCACCGACGTCGAGATCCGTCATGGCGTCTTCGAATACGGTGGCGACGGCTGCGACGCGAACGGCGCTCGAAACGAGGGCTTGCTGATCATCGACGGGGCCGCGCGCGCCGTCACGAACAGCGTGTTCCGCCATAGCCTGACCAACGGCGTAAGCCTGCTCCGGGAAGGCAACGTGCGGACCTTCGAGAACAACCGCTTCGAGCAAAACCAGGTCGCGCCGCTGCGCGTGGCCGCTCCGCAGATCCTGGCGCTCGGCACCGGGCTCGACTTCCAGGGTAGCGAGCCGATCTTGGTCGATACGACCTACGATATCGACAAGACCGGAACCTGGCGCGCGCAGAGCGTGCCGTTCCATGTCGTCGGCAAGCTGAACATCGGTGGGGACGCCGAAGTCACCATCGAAGCCGGCACCCGCATCGAGCTCGACGGGAACAGCGTCGAGGTCTACAACGCCAACCTGATCTCGGCGGGTACCGCGGAGGCGCCCGTGGTGTTCACCTCGGCGTTTGCCTCGCCGGGGCCCGGCGATTGGGGTTGCGTGACGATCGGCAGCACGACCGGCACCCCGCGCTTCGACCACACGATCTTCGAGTATGCGGGCAACGGGCAGGGCTGCACCGGCAACGCGGAAGGCGCGCTGAACGTGCCGTCGTCGGCGATCATCCGCGACTCGACGTTCCGTCAGATCGACGGCTTCGCGATCCAGAGCCGCGACTGCGACCCGGACTGGTGCGAGAACCAGTTCGAAGAGGTGAAAACCGGGCCGCTGAGCTGCGACTCGCCGAGCGTCGCCAGCGCTTGCCCACTCGAAGTCGAGTGAGCTCAGACGTGGACGTCGTCGCCGAGGTACGCCGCGCGGATCCTCGGATCGTCGCGCAGCTCGCTGGCGAGCCCCGAGAGCACGACCTCACCCGTCACCAGAACGTACGCGCGGTTCGCCGTCTCGAGGGCGAGCCGCGTGTTCTGTTCGACGAGCAAGATCGTGATCCCGGTGGCGGCGATCTCGATGATCGAGTCGAAAATCTGGCGGACCAGCTTCGGCGCGAGGCCGAGGCTCGGTTCGTCGAGCAAGAGCAGCTCGGGGCCGGACATCAGCGCCCGGGCGATCGCCAGCATTTGCTGCTCGCCGCCGGAGAGCGTGCCGCCGTCCTGATCCAGGCGCTCACCGAGCCGCGGAAACAGCTCGATCACCCGGGCAAAGCGCGCCTCGCGCCCCTCGTCGCGGCGCCGGAAGCTGCCGAGCTCGAGGTTCTCGCGCACCGTCATGGCACCGAAGATCGCGCGCCCTTCGGGCACGAGGGCGACGCCGCGCGCGACCAGGTCGTGGGTCGGATCGGCGCGCGCGTCCTTGCCGAAAATCCGGATCGTGCCCTTGCGCTGGGGCACGAGACCGACGATCGACTTCAGCGTCGTGGTCTTGCCGGCGCCGTTGGCGCCGATCAACGTCACGATCTCGCCGCGGCCGACCTCGAGCGACAGGCCCTTCACCGCGCGGATCCCGCCGTAGGCGACCTCCAGATCGCGCACCTCCAGCGCGGGCGCCGTGGACGTGGAGACCGAAGCGGCGCCGCTCATGACGGCGGCACCAGCGAAGCCGACGCGCCCTCGCCCAGATACGCGGCCAGCACCTTGGGATCCGTGCGCACCGTCTCGGGCGGCCCTTCCGCGATGGTTTCGCCGTGATCCACGACGTGAATGCGCTCGCACACGCCCATCACCACCGACATGTTGTGCTCGACCAGCACCACCGTCACGCCGAGCTCGTCACGCAGCTTGCGGATTTGCTTCTTCAGCTCGGCCGCTTCCTGGCTGTTCATCCCGGCGGCGGGCTCGTCGAGCAACAGTAGCTTCGGCTTCAACATCAGCGCACGCGCGATCTCGAGCCGGCGCTGCGAGCCGTAGGGTAGCGAGCCCGAGAGCTCCGCGGAGAGCTCGCGCAGGTTCATGAGCTCGAGCAGCTCGGCGCTGCGCTGCCGCAGCGCGCGCTCGTCCTCGGCGTGACGCGCGTTGCGGAAGATCGCGCTGAGTACGCCGGCTCGGTGCAGGTGGTGCCCGGCGACCATCACGTTTTCTTCGACGGTCATGCTCCGGAACAGACGGATGTTCTGGAAGGTGCGAGCGATGCCACGCGCCGCGACCGCAGCCGGCGCCCAGCCGCCGATCGCGTCCCCGTCGAAGCGGATCTGCCCGCCGTCCGGCTTATAAACACCCGTAATTACGTTGAAAATCGTGGTCTTGCCGGCGCCGTTCGGTCCGATCAGCCCGAAGATCGAGCCCGCGGGGATCGTGAGGTCGAGGTTCTTCACGGCGCTCAGGCCGCCGAACACCTTTTTCACGCGTTCGAGCGAAAGCAGACTCATGTCGTTTCAGGCGGCGCCGGCGGAGCGCGAGGCGAGGTACTCCGCGAGGTGCGGCACGAGCGGCAGCTTCTGCGCGGCCGCGATCGAAAAGAAGCGCGCGTCGACGACCTCACGGTGGTCGATGCGGATCGGCGGGCGCTCGGCGATCTCGATCTCGCCGATCGTCACGTCGTCTTCACGGAACTCGAAGGAGTGGATGCGCTGGTACACCTCTTGGATGTTCTCGGGCTGGACGTAGATGCCGCACTCCTCTGCCAGCTCGCGCGCGCCCGCTTCGGCCGGGCTCTCGTGGCTGCGAATGTAGCCCCCGGGAAGCGTGTAGTGCCGGCGGTACGAGTTCTTCACGATCAGCACTTCCCCCTCGTGCCAGACAGCGACCAGCGCGCCGCGCGTGTACGGACGCCGCACCAGCCAGAATGCGCGCAGCATCCGGTGAGCGACCTTGAATGCAGCCTGGAACGCATAGTCGGGAACCGAGGGTGTTTCACGCATGGCACTCCGTTCTGGTACCGCTCGGGTGCGCGGGTGAGGCACATCATACTCACCGCTTGGCCAATCTGCGCAGCAGACTCGGCAGCTCGCGTGTCCCGAGCAGCCCCTGGGGACGAAGCAACATGATTGAAATCAACAGCAACGCATAGAGAACGAGTCGGTACTCCTGAAGGTCCCGCATCAGCTCGAGCGTGACCGCCACGAAAATGCCGCCCAGCACCGCCCCCGAAATCGAGCCCAAACCGCCGATGATGATCATGACGATCATGTCGATCGACTTCTCGAAACGAAAGTCCTCCGGGCGGATGCCGGCTTGCATGTGCGCGAAAAGCCCCCCTGCGATCCCCGCGGCCGCCGCGCTCAGCGTGAACGCCAGCACCTTGAGGCGCGTGGTGGGGGTGGCCATGGCTTCCGCAGCGACCTCGTCCTCGCGGATTGCGCCGAGCGAGCGACCGGTCTGCGAGAACGTCAGGTTCGCGAACGCGACGACGACCGCGAGCGCCCAGGCGTACACCCAGAAGAAATTCGTGTAGGCGGGCAGCCCCGTCGGATCGTCGCCGAAGTAGCCGGTGGCGGCCCCGAGGAACGTCGCATTGTTGAAGAGGATGCGGATGATCTCGCCGAACCCGAGCGTGACGACCGCCAGATAATCGCCCTTGAGGCGCAGGCTCGGAGCGCCGACGAACAGGCCGGCAAGCGCGGCGAAGACGCCGCCCACGATCAGCGAAAGGTTGAAGATCACGCCGTTGGCGAGGGCGCCGTCGCCGAGCGCGGAGTGCACGAACGGCGCGATCTTCACGCCGAAGAACGCCGCGGCGTAGGCCCCGACGGCCATGAACCCCGCGTGCCCGATCGAAAACTGTCCGGTGGTGCCGTTGATCAGGTTGAGCCCGACGGCGAGGATCACGTTGATGCCCGCGAGCAGCACGATGCGCTGCACGTACTCGATCAGCGTCGCTTCCGCGGCCAGGCCGAGGCCGTAGATCACGGCCAGCGCGCCGATGGCGATGGCTGCGCGGCGACCCCAGACCGGCATCAGACCTTCTCCTGTTTGACGACGCCGAGCAGACCCTCGGGCTTGAGCAACAGGATCACGATCAGGATCACGAAGGTGATCGCGTCGCGGTAGTCGGGCGACAGGTAACCGGCCGTGAGCTGCTCCGCCATGCCGATCAACAAGCCACCGAGCACCGCTCCCGGGATGTTGCCGATGCCGCCGAGCACGGCCGCCACGAACGCCTTCAAGCCGGTGAGCACGCCCATCTGCGGTGTGATCGTGATTTGATCGAGGCCGAACAAGATGCCCCCCGCGGCGGCCAGGGCCGAGCCGATCGCGAACGTCTGGCGGATCGTGCGATTCGTGTCGATCCCCATCAATTTGGCCGCGTCGAGGTTGATCGACACGGCGCGCATGGCGCGGCCCGTCCAGGTCTTTTGCACCAGGAGGTGCAGGCCGAGCGTGAGCGCGATCGCGACGCCGAAGATCGTGAGCTTGATGTTGGTGAGGATGATCCCGCCGAGCTCGTAGCGGAGCTCGCGCACGATCGGCGGGTAGGCGCGCGGGTTCGGTCCGAACACCAGCATCGCCAGGTTCTGTAAGAACAGGCTCACGCCGATCGCGGTGATCAGCGGAGTCAGGCGCTGTGCGGAGCGGACCGGGCGGTATGCGAACAGCTCGATCGCAGCGCCGAGCAGCGCCGCCGCCGCCATGGCCGCGCCCAGGATCAGCACGGCGTACACGAGTGGAAAGCTCTCGCCGCGCGCCTGGTAGCCGTCGATGCCGAGCCATTGCGCCGCGTACAGCCCCACGTAGGCGCCGACCATGAACACCTCGCCGTGCGCGAAGTTGATCAGGCGCAAAATCCCGTAGACCATCGTGTAGCCGAGCGCGATCAGCGCGTAGATCGAGCCCAACGACAGGCCGTTCAGGAGTTGCTGGACGAGCTCAGTCACCGATGCGCCGACCTTCATACGGGCTCACCCTCGAAGGCAAGCGCCCGCTCATTTGCCCTGAAAACGGCGGGCCGGTCGCTCGTTCGTCGCTGTCCGATCCATCGAAATCGCGCCGCGGGCCTAAAGCCACGTCGTGCCGCGTCCGTTTCCGTAGGTTCCGCACCTGCCTCGGCGGAGAAGGACCTACGCTATGGCGATCGAGCAGCTGATCCGGCTTCCGCTGTCCGCAAACTGGCTCGATCGAGTCCGAGACGTGGCGCTCGAAGGCCTGCGCACCGCCCCCTCGGAGCTCCGGAGCGCGGGCGTCCTCGCAGCCGTCGAGCTCGCCGAGAACGCGCTCAAGTTCGGCGGCCCGCTCCCGGGCGGAACCGAAGCCGCGCTGCGCCTGCAGTACGGCACCCACGAGCTTCGCATCTTCAGCGAGAACGGCGCGTCCCCGGAGCGCTACCGCCGCGTCAGCGAGCAGATCCGCAAAATCGACGCCTGCGAGGACCGGCAGGTGCTTTACCTCGAGCGGCTCAACTACCTGCTCCAGGCCACGGCCAACGACGGCGTGGGCCTGGGGCTGATCCGGCTCGTGCACGAGGGCGGCTTCGGCTTGAGCTGCAGTTACGAAGAGCCAGTGCTGACGGTCAGCGCGGTGCGGCCGATCCCGGGCTGAGCGGAGCGGGCTACGGCTCGACCGTCGTCTCGTACTTGTACTTGCCGTCGACGATCTTGAGCACGACGGCGCTCTTGTCGGCGTTGCGCTCGCCGTTGATCGTGATCTTGCCGGACACGCCCTCGAAATCCTTGATTTTTCCGAGCGCGGAGCGGATCGCGTCGCCGCTCAGATCCGGGGCGTGCCGCATCGCCTCGATGATCACCGCCGCCGCGTCGTAGCCGAGCGCGCCGAGGCCGGTCGGCTCTTGCTTGTACTTGGCCTTGAAGTCGGCCACGAACTTCTGCGCCTTGGGGGTGGCGACGTCGGGCGCGAAATGGTTCGAAAAATACGAGCCCTCGAGCGCGTCTCCGCCGATCTTCACGAGATCGGGCGCGTCCCAGCCGTCGCCGCCGAGCAGCGGAACCTTGACGCCGAGGCGCTGCGCGGTGCGCGCGATCGAGCCGACTTCCGAATAATACCCGGGGGTGAAGATGGCCTGGGCCCCGCTGCCCTTGATGGCGGTGATCTGCGCGCTGAAATCGGTGTCGCCCTGCGAGTAGCTCTGCTCGACGGCGATCTTGCCGCCGGCGCCGGTGAACGCCGCGCGGAACGCGTCGGCGAGCCCAATCGAGTAGTCGTTCTTCACGTCCTTCAGGATCGCGACCGAGTCGAGCTTCAGCGTGTTTCTCGCGAAATTCGCCATCACCTTGCCCTGGAACGGGTCCAGGAAGCAGACGCGGAAAATGTAGTCCCCGACCTCCGTCACCTTCGGATTCGTGGAAGAGGGCGAGACCATCGGGACCTTGCGGCGCTGCGCGACGCGGCCGCCGGACAAGGACAGGCTGGAGGCGACTTCTCCGATGATCGCGGATGCCTTCTCGACGTCGATCAGCCGGGCCACGGCGTTGGAAGCCTCGGCGGAGTCGCCGCGATCGTCGAGCGTGACGACCTCCAGCTTGCGGCCGTTCACGCCGCCCTGGCGATTGACCTCTTCGATCGCGAGCCGGACGGCCTTGTCCGTGTCCTGGCCGTAATGCGCCGTACTGCCCGTCATCGAGGCGTAGTGCCCGATCACGATCGGCTTCGACGCCGCGCTCGCGCCGCTCGAGCCGGCCTCGGCGCCTTCCTTCTTTTTGCAGCCGAAGAGGGCGGTTCCGAGACCTGCGAGCAACACGCTCACGAACAGGCGACGCGACGACAGCATCATCTGACTCTACTCTCCTCTAATTGCAGGGGCGCAGGATCTTGAGGCCGTCGACCTCGACCTCGCACAGGCGTTTGGGGGGCCTGGCCTGACCGGCGAGCTTGATCGCGACCTTCTGATCGCGCTGGGCCAAAACCCGAGTCTTGCCCTTGAGCGCGCCCTTTACGGCCTCGAGCTCGAGCGTCTCGTTGAGGTCCGCGATCACTTCACAGGGTGTCGCGTCGCAGACCTGGAAGCCGTTCTTGGTGAGCGTCGCGCCCGCAGGCTCGGTCGTGACCTCGAGCTTCACGCCGGCGATCGACGGGAGCCCTGCGGAAGCGTCCGTGGTGACCGACGGGGTCACGGCGGTTTCGGGCGGCTTCGCGTCGCTGGGTTTGGGCGGCGGTGCGCTCACGACCGGTGCACTGCTCGCTGCTTCGGCTGCTGGATCGCGGCGTTTGCCGATCACGAACGCGCCGACCGTCCCCGCGACCAGCACCGC
>JALYWZ010000729.1 GCA_030852505.1 Myxococcota bacterium
CCACGAGACCCGCCAGCGCGAGCGCGTACACGCCCCAGCCGATGCCTGCGACGAGCCGCGCCGGGCCGGCGATGCGCGCGAGCTCCTGCACGAGCTCCGGTGTTTCCGCGACGCGGCGTGCGCCGTAGCCTCCGGGGACGAGCACGATCTCCGCCGGCTCGAGCTCGGACCAGGCGAGCTCCGCGTCGAAGGCGAGCTGGTTCCGGGTCGTGATTTTTCCGGCTCGCGGCGCCGCGATCTGGATCCGGAACGGGCGGAAGTTCCAGCGGCGTCCGGCTTGCGTGAGCGCGGCGAGCGGCGCTGTCAGATCGAGCAGATCGAGCTCGTCGAAGCCGAGGATCGCAGTGCGGAAGGCTCGGGTCTGCATCGCGGGCCTCAGGGCAAGAGCACCGTCGCTCCGCTGGTTCGGCGGCTCTCGAGCGCGCCGTGCGCCTTGGCAGCGTCCGCGAGCGCGAAGCGCTGTCCGATGTGGACGCGCAGCACACCGGACAGCACGCCGTCGAACACGGCTCGGGCGCTCGCGAGCAATTCGCTGCGCTCCGCGATGTAATGAAACAGCACCGGGCGCGTGACGAACAGCGAGCCCTTGGCCAGCGTGAGGACGTCGATCGGCTCTGGTTTGCCGGAGGCGTTGCCGTAGGCGATCAGCGCGCCGCGCACGGCGAGGCACTCGATGGAGCCGGGCACGGTGGTGCGGCCGATGCTGTCGTAAGCGATGCGGACGCCGCGCCCGCCCGTGAGCTCGCGCACGCGAGCGACGAAATCGTCGTGTCCGATCACGATTTCGTCGGCTCCGTGCGCCAGGGCGAGCTCGGCCTTCTGTTCGGTGCTGACCGTGCCGATCACCCGCACGCCGCGGTTCGAGAGCCACTGGCAGAGCAACAAGCCGACGCCGCCCGCCGCTGCGTGGACGAGCACGGTGTCTCCCGAGCGCACCGGAACCGTGCGCTCGACGAGGGCTTCGACGGTCATCCCCTTGAGCAGAATCGCAGCGGCGAGCTCGTCGCTGATGCCCTCCGGGAGCGGCACCAGTCGATCGGCAGGCATCACGCGCTGCTCGGCATAGGCTCCGGGTGCGCTGCCGCCGTAGCCGACGCGGTCACCCGGCTTGAACTCGCTGACGCCGGGGCCCACGGCCGTCACCACGCCGGCTGCTTCATTGCCGAGGCCGGACGGTAAGCCCGGGACAGCGTACAGCCCGTTCCGGTGATAGACGTCGATGAAATTGACCCCGATCGCGCGCTGACGGATCTGCACTTGCCCGGGCCCCGGCGCTTCGCTGCCGACCTCTGCCAGGTACAGCACTTCAGGCCCACCGGTCCGATCGAAGCGGATCGCTCTCGGCATGGGCCGTATCGTACACGAGCTCGCCCGACTGGTTCTACCTCTCGTCGTCGGAGTGACCATTGGCCGTCGGTCGGTGTCGGTCGGTAGGGATGTGCTTGCGCGCGCCGAGCCGCGATGGAGGGACCTCCGCACATCTGCTATGCACGGATAATCCATGAATGATTCCGGCATCGAGCTGCGCCCGAAACAGGATCCGCTGAGTCCGGAGCAGCGCCGGAGTGTCATGCAGAACCTCGGTTTCGGTCGAGTCTTCACCGAGCACATGGTGACTCTGCGTTATCGCGCAGAGAGCGGCTGGGACGACGGCGTGCTCGAGCCCTACGCGCCGCTCACGCTCGACCCGGCCTCGTCGGTGTTGCACTACGGGCAAGCGATCTTCGAGGGCTTCAAGGCTTACCGCCAGAAGGACGGGCACATCGCGAGCTTTCGGCCCGACGCCAACGCGCGCCGCTTCAACGCTTCGGCGAAGCGCTTGTCGATGCCGGAGCTGCCCGTCGAGCGCTTCGTGCTCGCCTCCGACGTGTTGATTCGCAAGGAGCAGGACTGGGTGCCGCCGGAGCTCGGCGAGAGCCTGTATCTGCGCCCGCTGATGATCGCGACCGAGGCTGCGCTCGGCGTGCGGCCGGCCAAAGAGTACCTGTTCTTGGTGTTCGGCTCGCCGTCTGCCTCGTACTTCGCGCAGGGGATCAAGCCGCTCAGCGTGTGGCTCTGCAAGGAGTACGTGCGTGCGGCCGAGGGCGGCACGGGTGAAGCGAAGTGCGCGGGCAACTACGCCGCGAGCCTGGCGGCGCAGCAGGCGGCGGCCGATCAGGGTTGCCAGCAGGTGATCTGGCTCGACGCCAAGGAGCGCCGTTACGTCGAAGAGATGGGCGGGATGAACTTGTTCTTCGTCTACGACGACGGTGGCAAGACGCGGCTCGTGACACCCAAGCTCACGGGCTCGCTGCTCGCGGGCATCACGCGCGACAGCATCCTGAAGCTTGCGCCGGAACTAGGCTACACGGCGGAAGAGAAGCTCGTCAGCGTCGAAGATTGGCAGCGGGACCTCGAAAATGGCGCGCTCCGCGAGGTGTTCGCGTGCGGCACGGCGGCAGTGATCACGCCGATCGGCACCGTGAAGTACGAGGGCGGCTCGTTCGCGATCGGCGGGGCGGAGCAGAGCTCCGTGGCGATGGCGCTGCGGGAGCGGCTGTTGTCGATCCAGCACGGCGTGACGCCGGACAAGCACGGCTGGATGCACCGGGTACTCTAGCTCAGCGCAGATAGACCTCGAGCCGGGGAGGCGAGCCGCCGTCGAGACCCGTCGAAATCGCGAGGCCGGGCGGGACCTCGCGGGTGGCGGCGACGGCCAGGCCCCGGTCCTCTTCCGGATGCCGAGCGAGGTAGGCGACGATCGGCGTGACGTCGATGCGGATCGGGCCCTCGGGGAAGGCTCGACCGATGCCGCGCACGCTGGGAAGCGCCTGGCTCAGGCGCTTTCGCGGCTCGCTCGACGCTTCCCACGCGCCCTGGATGCGCGAGACCTCGAGCGGGACGTCTTCGCGCGTCAGCGTGCGCGGCGCCGGCTCGAGGATCAAAAACGCCGCATCGATCGGCGCGCCGCGCCAAATCGGAGTGAAGCGAAGAAACAGCGCCGCGTCCTCGCCCGGAGCTCCGAGCACCACGCTTGGGCCGACGTCTTCGCGAAGCTCGTCGCGGGCGAGCGCCATTCGCGACGGGATCGCCGAGCGGCGCCGAGTCGCGGGATCCACGGGAGGGGAGCCGGCCGCGACGCAGCGCGCGGCGAGGCATTCGGCGTTCAGGGGACAGCTCTCGATGCCGAGGCACGGCTCCGGGCCGTGAGAGCAGCCGAGCAGGAGCACGGCGAGCAGGGAAGACGGGCGCATCGACACGACTGCGAGAGCGTACTCGACCGGCGTTCTACTGTCCGCGCTCGCGGCGACGCCGGCGTTCGAGTAGAATTTCCGCTGCGCTCTGCGACTTTTTGGCGCCCGCCTGCGGCTGCGACGCAGGCTTTGGGAGCGCGACCCGTGGC
>JALYWZ010000730.1 GCA_030852505.1 Myxococcota bacterium
GTCTCCGAGCACGCGGTGCGTGCAGAGGTCGACGAGCTCGATGATGAACTGCGTGAGGTTGCCGGTCATCACGGTCGTCGGGCAGGAGGTGCCCACGGCCTCGCGCATGAACGTGTTCTGAAAGCCCATCGCGGCCACGGCGCTGATGAGCAGCACCGGCACCGGGTGTGATGCCTGCTTGAGCTCGGGCACGACGAAGCCCATCGCGCTGAACAACAGCAACGCGAGCGTCATCAACGCCAGCAGCGGCGTGAGCGGGGTGTGGCCGCGGCGGCGGAACACGCGCGCCACGAGCACGCCCAACACGACGGAGGCGATGAACACCGGCACCATCGCCAGGTGCGCGCGTGTGGCGTGCCCCGACGAGACCGCGAGCGTCATGCCGACGATCTCCCCGGTGAGGTGCGCCGGGAACATTCCGACCAGGGTCACGAAGCCCGCGGCGTCGACGTAACCCGCGACGCCGCTCAACATGCCGACACGCAGCTGGTCGTTGGCCGGGCTGGGAGCCCGGACCGGGGCCGAAACCGAGACTTTGGCGGGCTGGGGCTGCGCCTGCGCGGGGGGCTCGGCCGCCCGGTCTTCCGGCGGAAACTGCGGAAGGGGCGGCAGCGTCGGAATCGCGGGAGCGGAGTCCGTTCGACCTGGGCCTCCGCTCTCTGCGTGCGAGGTACCGATCGGCACCACGCCCGAGCTCCGGGTATCGACCTCGGGCACCGTCGCGAATGCGCGCACGACGTTTCCCTCCGTCGTTCGTAGCGCGCCTGACTTTCGCGGTGTCCCTGGACTCAACTGAACTCCCTCTCGCTCGCGGCTCGGACGTTCGTTCGACTCTTTGGAGTGCGAACTACCGACTCATCCTCACCCGTGATGGTGTTCGACGACCTGGCAGGGTGAAACGTAAGGGGGCGGCGCGATCAAAATTCGCGATCCAGCAACGGAATACCTACGCGCTCCAGACTAAACCCCGCTTTGAGGCAAGCCCGAGCCAGTTTGGTTTCGGTCCGTCGACGCAACGCTGCTCGTGGTCCCCAAAGCGAGCTCTCCGAGAAATCGAACTATTCCTCGGGCTAGGATATGAGTTTCATCGCCCAGCGACAAGCCGGAATGAGTCTGCGAGACTCGCGAGCCATGGCTCCGAAACACGTCGACTCCCCGAATTTCCGGACCGAAACCACGCGCAAAGGATGTTGCGGTGCGCGCCGAGTCCATCCCTTCGTGTTGGTGCCGCTGCTCGCGAGTTGCGCCGCGAGCCCCGCTCAGCCGACGCCGTCTCCGCCCGTCACTGCTCGCCCCGAGCCCGCTCTCTCCGCCGACAGCGCGGCGACGGCCGGTGGCGCTCCGTCAGCGGTGCTCACGTCCGAGCCGGGGGTGGTGCCCCCGGCCAATGGCGCTGAACGGACGGACGGGATTGCCGGCGCGCCCGCCAGCGAGTCCACGCCGGCTCCGGCTCCGACTCCGGTTGCGACGCGCACGCCGAGCGACATCCTGACGGGGCGCGACGTCGCGTTCCTGATCGACGAGCAAGGCTCCGGGCTGCGAGCGATCTTCGACGTCGAGTGCGACAAGAGTGTGAAGGCCGACGACGCCGCCGCGAAGGCCGAGTGCGCGACCCAGTCCCGCAACAAGTTTCAACCCGACGTGTTACGCTTCGAGAGGGACGAGCGCGGCAAGGTGACGCTGTCGATCTACAAGCGGCTCGGCAGCACGTTGAAGGAGGCGTACGTGGCGACCGTCGTCTTCTCCGACGAAACCCCGGACAGTGTGAAGGTCGCGATCAGCGGACGCGAGCAAGGTCAGCGCCCGCTGTTCAAATCGGGCAGCGGCGTGGTGAAGGTGCCGAACGACTACAGCCTGAGCCTCGAGGACCCGAGGTTCGGCGAGCTCCTCTACAGCGCCAAGATCGGTCTCGTCGGAGCCAAGTAACCCGCAGGAAACCCGCTACGAACACGTGGCACGTTGCCCCGGCTTTCTGCTCATTTCGAGACACGCGCGGGAAGCCGCGGGAACTTGACACTCAGTCGCCGCATCGGGGAACATTCCGCGATGGGTCGCAACCCACGTCGGGCTTCGACCCGACATCCGGGGCGCACCATCCGGCGAGGGACCGCCGGCTGGCTTGCCGTCCTCACGTTCGCCGCAGGCGCGCAGGCCGAAGAGCTCTCCGACTTCGACTCTCTGGTCGAGATCCACGGCTTCGTCAGCCAGGGCGCGATCAAGAGCTCGGACAACAACTACCTCGGCGACTCCGAGCGCGGCAGTCTCGAGTTCACCGAGGTGGGCCTGAACTTCACGAAGTCGCTCGGGACCGACCTGCGAGTCGGGCTCCAGGTGTTCGCGCGCGACATCGGGCCGCTCGGCGGCTATCAGCCGCAGCTCGATTGGTACTATCTCGACTACCGCTTCGCGGATTGGCTCGGGGTGCGCGCCGGCCGCACCAAGCTGCCGTTCGGGCTCTACAATGAGAACAGCGACGTCGATGCGGCGCGCGTGCCCGTGCTCCTGCCGCAGTCCCTGTACCCGCTCCAAAATCGTGAGGTCTTGCTGGCCCAGACCGGCGCCGAGCTCTACGGCCTCTTGCAGCTCGGCGGCCTCGGGGAGCTCGAGTACCGGCTCTACGGCGGCACGATCTTCCTCGACGCCTGGAACTCTTCTCCGCAGCTCCGCTCGTTCGACGTGCCGTATCTCGTCGGCGGTCGCTTGCTGTGGCTACCGATCGACGGGCTGTCGATCGGCGGGAGTATCCAGAAGCTGCGCTTCGAGTTCGACTACACGGCGTCGCCGGCGGAGACCGAGTACTACGCCGGACGAGGCGAGCTGCCCCCGGATTTCAACGGTCAGATCCAGGCTCGCATTCCGGCCTGGCTCTGGATGGGCTCGATCGAATACCAGGCGAACGACTGGCAGCTCGCGTTCGAGTACGGCCGCACCTACCTCGAGGGCAGCACCAACCTGTTGACACCCACGGTGTACAGCAAGAGCGAGGGCTACTACGCGATGGCCTCGTACCGCGTGCGGCCCTGGTTCAGCCCGGGCCTCTACTACTCCGTGCAGCGCTCCGACTTCGAGACCCGCACGGGCATCAGCGAGTTCCAGCACGACGTCGCGATCAGCACGCGCTTCGATATCACCCCGCACTGGTTGTTCAAGCTGGAAGCGCACGCCATGTACGGCGCCGCCGCGCTCGACCCGGCGCTCAACGACGTGCCCGACGTGAAAGGTCTGAACGGTCTCGAGCCGTACTGGGCGCTGTTCTTGGCCAAAACGACGGCCTACTTTTGACGCAGATGCCGACCTCCGCCGCGCGCCATTCGCGTTCGCGCCGCGTGCTCCTCGGCGAGCTCGCCGCGGCGGCGGTCGCGTTGCTGGTGCCGTCGCG
>JALYWZ010000149.1 GCA_030852505.1 Myxococcota bacterium
GGCTCGAGGCGCTCGCCTTCGGCGAGAAGGGCGCGCCGCGTAACGCCGAGGCCGACGGCTGGGTCGGCGAGTACAAGGCGCGGAGCGAGCGCGCCAAGAGCATCGATTGGACGAACCTGCGCCGAGCGCTCGGCCACTGCGCCTCGCAAGGCGAGCGCCTGTTCATCGCCTACGAATACCTGGCGGAGCCTTTCCTCGTCGAAGACTACCGGGCGGGGGACAAGAGCCTGCCCGTGTTCATCATCGACTACCCGATCGAGGTCTCGCCGCTCGCGCGCAAGAAGGACGCGGATCCGAGCCTGACCGATCGCTTCGAGCTGTTCGTGCACGGCCGCGAGCTGTGCAACGCCTTCAGCGAGCTGAACGATCCGGAAGATCAGGCGGCGCGCTTCCGCGCTCAGGTGGAGGCCAAGGCGCGCGGCGCCGAGGAGACGATGGACTACGACGCCGACTACGTGCGCGCTCTCGAGCACGGCATGCCGCCGGCCGCCGGCTTCGGGATGGGCGTCGATCGGCTGACGATGATGCTCACCGGCCAGCCGTCGATCCGCGACGTGATCGCGTTCCCCCTGCTCCGTCCCGAGGGCTGAGCGAGCCACCATGACGCAGGCGACGCGCATCCAGGTGAAGACCGAGGCCCCGGGCCTTTTGATCCGGCTTTGGGAGGCGCTCGGCTCCTACGGGCGGATCGCGCTCGTCGTGGTGGCCGTGGTGCTGGTGGGCGGGCTGCTCGTGCTCGGGCTCCGCCGGCTCGGCCAGGGAGGGCGGCGCGGCTTCTTCATCGGCCTCACGGGGCTGTTCTTCGTGGGGTTGTGCGCGCTCGGGACCTGGGCGTTCCAGCTCCCGGAGCCGAAGGGCAACTACTTCGTGCTCTGGCACCAGGTCGTCCGCGTCGGCGCGGTGCTCTCGGGCGTCGGCTTCGTCGTGGGCTCGATGGGGCTCTCGGTGCCGTGGGCGTTGAACCGCGTCGAGGGGCGCGGCTTCGTGTCGTTCGTCGCGGCGCGCCACGTGCGCGCGCACAAGAGCGGCTTCTTGACCGTGATCAGCATCCTTTCCATCCTCGGCGTGGGCGTGAGCTCGTTCGCGCTGTGCGCGGTGGTTGCGATCATGGGCGGCTTCGGCGCCGACCTGAAGCGCAAGATCTTGGGCAACAACGCGCACATCCGCGTCGAGAGCCGCAAAGCCGGCGGCTTCGAGCACTGGCGCGGGATCCTCGATGACGTTCGGCTCGTGAAGGGGGTTCAGGCTGCGACACCGGTCGCAGGTGGGGAGGCGATGGCCTCGAGCTCGACCAACACGGCGGGCGTGATCCTGCGTGGCATCGACCCGGTCACGATCGGCACGGTGATCGACCTCGTGCAGAACATCGAGGTCGGCAAGTTCAAGTACCTGACGCAGCCCGAGCTGCTCGACAAGCTCTCGCCGGACGAGGCGATCGGCGTCGGCCCCGGCGGCGAGGTGTACTTGAAGGGGCCGGACATCAAACCCTACCTGAAGAAGCTCGACCCCGAGGTGGAAGAGGCGCTCCAGCCCGACCAGGTGAACCCCGGCATCATCCTCGGTAGAGAGCTCGCGAAGTCGCTCCACGTCTACGTGGGGGACGAGCTCACGCTGATTTCACCGATGGGCGAGCTCGGGCCGATGGGGCTCTTGCCGAGCGCGCGAAGGTTCCGCGTGGCCGCGGTGTTCTACAGCGGCATGTACGAATACGACCAGAGCCACGCTTACGTGCTGCTCGAGACGGCTCAGGAGTTCTTCGATCTCGGCCAGCACGCCACCGGCGTCGAGATCCGCGTGGACGATCCGGAGCGTGTGGCCGAGGTGCGGCCGTTCGTCGAAAAGGCGGTCGACCAACCGGAGCTTCTGGTCCGCGACTGGAAAGAGCTGAACAAGAACCTGTTCTCGGCGCTCAAGCTCGAAAAGATCGCGACCTTCATCATCCTGTCGCTGGCGATCCTGGTCGCGAGCTTCTGCATCATCTGTACCCTGCTTTTGATGGTCACCGAAAAGAGCAAAGAAATCGCGATCTTGAAGGCGCTGGGCGCGAGCGATCGCGGGATTTTGCGGATCTTCATGGTCGAAGGCGTGATGATCGGTGGGATCGGCACGGTGTTCGGCGTGGCGACGGGTCTGGCGGCGGCGCTCGGCCTGCGTTGGTTCGGCGTGCGCCTCGACCCGGACGTGTATTACGTCGATCGCCTGCCCATCAACGTGGACCCTTCGGACTTCGCGATCGTGGCGCTCAGCGCTCTGTTCATCACCACGCTGGCCACGCTGTACCCGGCGTTCGCGGCGAGTCGCCTGCGGCCCGTCGAAGGGATCCGCTACGAATGAGCGGGGTTAAGGAGCTGAATTGGACGCCCTGGTTCTGATCGAAGATCTGAAGAAGAGCTTCCAGCACGAGGGGCGTACCCTCGACGTGCTCAAAGGCATCGACCTCAACATTTACCAGGCGCAGATCCTGGCGATCGTCGGGCCCTCGGGCGCCGGCAAGAGCACGCTGCTCCACTGCATCGGCACGCTGGATCTACCGAGCTCGGGGCGGATCCGCCTGGCGGGAGAAGAGCTCACGACCATGAGCTCGGGCCGATTGGCGGCGGTGCGCAACCGCACGATCGGCTTCGTGTTTCAATTTCATCATCTGCTGCCCGAGTTCACCGCGCTCGAAAACGTGATGCTGCCAGGCCTGATCCAGGGCAAAAGCCGGCGTGAAATGGAGCGCCGGGCGCGCTCCCTGCTCGAAGAGGTGAAGCTCGATCATCGCGCCACGCACCGCCCCGGTGAGCTCTCGGGTGGCGAGCAGCAGCGCGTGGCCGTCGCGCGCGCACTGGCGCTCGATCCCAAAATCGTGCTCGCCGACGAGCCGACGGGAAACCTCGATACCGCCACCAGCGACGCGATCCACGATCTGTTCTTTCAGATCAACCGCGAACACGGGACGACGATCGTGGTCGTCACGCACAACCCGGCGTTCGCCGAGCGCATGCCGCGCGTCGTGCGCATGAAGGACGGCCGCGTCGATCACGACGACGTTCGCTCCTTGCCAGAGGCAGCGCCGCCCGAGCCGACGGATTCGCCGATCCTCTGAGGCGGCTCAGCCTTCGCTGACCGGCCGCGACGAAGCGCTCGGGCCGCGCGCTGCGCCGAGCCCCAGCACCCACGCGGGCTCGCCGGGCCGGAGCCCGAGCTCGCTGGCGGCGCTCTCCGCGAGCATCACCTCGGCTTCGCTCGTGAGCTCCGCTGCGACGGGCAGGGCCCGGAAGTACGGCGCGCCCTTGTAGCTGCGAGCGACCAGCGCGCGCACGGCCCTTCTTCCCGGCTCAGCGACGCGCGACACGGTCCGCTGCCCGCTGCTCTGGACGAGGCTGATCTCGTCCATGGCCGCTACGAAATGCGGTCCACCGTCGAACGGGTCGATGCGCTCCGCGTAGCGAAAGCCGATCCGTCGCAGCATTTTCTCGACGCCGCGCGTCTGCGCACCGACGCGGCCGATCACGCTGCGAGCCTCGGGGCTGAGCAGGGTCGCGTAGATGTCTCCGCTCGGGAACAGGTCGCGGATGAACGACTTGTTCGTGCTCGAGAGCAGATCGGCCTCGGCGTAGCTCATGCCGGTGAAGCGCCGGCCGAGCGCTTCCCACAGGTGACTCGTGCCGTCGGGCTCGAGCGGCGGCATCAGCTCCGCCAAGATCTCGTCGCGGAACAGCTCGCGGTGCATGGCCAGGTACAAGAACCGCACGTACGAGATCAGGAGCCCGAGCCGCTCCGGATCCTTACGCCGATCGGGGCGGACCACCAGGCCCCCGATCTCCGTCGGGCCGTTGTACGAGAAGCCGATCTTGAGCACCGTGTGCTGGAAGTGGCGGTCGGTGTCCTGCGAGTACTTCTCCTCGCTGATCACGTCGAGGTAGATGTACGGCGCGTCGCGCCGCCCGAGCTGCGCCACGATCATCGAGGTGCCCACGGCCGCGTTTTGTTGCCGATCGCGCAGCAGGAACACGAACTTGCGATGAGCACGCGGGCCTTCGCCGCGAAAGCTCTTCTCCGAGTGCTCGAGCAGGCGCCGCACGTGGGCGCGATCGTTCGGCAGGTTGACGGTGTTGAGATGCGCGGCGAGCCCGAGCAACTCCTCTTCGTCGCTCTCGACCGCGGCCCGGATCTCGTAGCGCGTGGCTGCCCTGGCCTCCGTCACGGGTGCTTCACGCTCGGTGCCGGCGCCGGTGCCGGTGCCGCAGACGGAGCCGGTGTCGCCGCCGAGCCAGCGAGCGGGTAGCCCTTGTCTTTCCAGAACAAGATGCCCTCGTCGAGCACGGCCGTGTGCGGGTAGTTGCGCTTGCGCAGCGCGTCGACCACCTCTCCGGAAGCGTGGTGAGGGCACGCGCAGTAGGCCACGATCCAGGTGCCGTCCTTGGGAAGCTTCTCGAGCTTCTCGGTGTCGTAGTACGGGATCGGCACGGAGCCGGGGATGTGGAACAGCAGCCAGTCGGCGGGCGAGCGCGCGTCGACGATCACCAACCGCTGCTTTGCTGCGAGCGCTTTCCTGACTTGTTCGGCGGAGACGTAGCGCTCGTCCCTGAGCTTGAAGCTCGGCTTGCCGCCCTTCGGGTTGATCACCAGCGCCAGGTTGTCCGGCACCTTGGCGTCCGCGGGGGCAGCGCCGGGCAGGGTGGCGAGCGCCCGGACGTAGGCGACGATCGAGTCGATTTCTTCGGCCTTGAGCCGCTCGCCGAAGGGCGGCATCGGGGTCGGCGGGCGCCCGTGGACGATCGCGTGGCGGATGAAGGCCGGCGTGGCGCTGGCGAGGAACTCCGGGTTGTGGAGCTGCGGAGCCGTGCCGCGCTGGCCGGGCGTCGCGTGGCAGCTGATGCAGTATTGCGTGTAGAGCTGACCGCCTTTCGCTGCGTCACCCGGCCCCGGCGCGGGGAGTGCCAGCGGAGCCGGACCCTTGCTGCGGTAAAAGCGAACCAGAGCGGTGATCTGCCGTTCGTCGAGCGGCCCGCCGCGGCTCGAGCCATACGCGGCCATCGCCGTGTTCGGTCGCCCGTTGCGGATCGCCGTCGCGATGAAGGCGTCCGTCGCGCTCTCGAGGAAGCGCTGGCTCACGAGCGACGGCGCGTTGTCGGCGGCGTAGCCCTTGGCTTCCTTGCCATGGCACAGCGCGCAATAACGTTCGTGGAGCTTGGCCCCGTCCGTCTCCGACGCTGCGTTCGTCACGCCCGCGACGGACGCTACGGGCGCGCGTGCGGACGGGGGCGCCTGGGACGGAATCTCCTGAGCTCCACTGCGCCGAGTGCAGTTCGGAGCCAGGAACAACAAGGCGGCGAGGAACAGAGTCCGCATTTTGAGAAATCGAGGCATGACACAGCCCGGACCGAGAGCCTAGCGCGATGCTGCCGAGCCTTGTCACCGGGAGCAATCGTGATAAGGGAGGGCGCCCGTGTCACCGGTTTGGCCCTTTCCGCGCGCCGACGTCCTCCCTCCCTATGCGTTCGTGGTCACGGACGCCGCCAAGGCGAAGGTGGTCGCTCGCGGAGCCGACCTGATCGACCTGGGACTCGGCAACCCCGACCGGCCGACCCCGAAGGAGATCGTCGCCCAGCTGCACGAGCAGGCCGACATCGGCAAAAACCACCGCTACTTCCCGGGCCGCGGGCTGCCGGCGTTGCGTGACGCCACCGCGCGTTGGTACCAGCGCCGCTACCAGGCGGCGTTCGACCCAGAGCGCGAGATCGTGATCACGATGGGCGCCAAGGAGGGCATGAGCCACCTGTGCCTCGCGATCCTGAAAGAGGGGGACATGACTCTCGCCCCCGACCCCTGCTATCCGATCCACGCGGGTGGGCCGGCCATCGCGGGCTCGGACGTCGAGTTCTACCGTACGGGCACGGGCCTGAGCCCATCCCAGGCGATCCAGGGCGCGATCGATCGCGTGCTGTCGCGCGGCCGCCGACCCAAGCTCGTGATCGCCAACTATCCGCAAAACCCGACCGGTGAGGTCGTGACGCGCGAGGAGCTCGGCCGGCTGGTGAGCACGGTCGAGGCGTCGGGGGCGATGCTGCTGAACGATCTGGCGTATGCCGATCTCGACTTTCAGCACCGCTACGCGCCCAGCATCTTCGACTGCGGCGTGCCGTTCGAACGCGTAAAAGCCTTCGCCGTCGAGGCCTTCTCGATGTCGAAGAGCTACAACATGGCCGGCTGGCGTATCGCCACGATGGTCGGCAACGAGCGCATGATCGGCGCGCTCGCGCACATGAAGACCTACCTCGACTACGGCACGTTCGCGCCGCTTCAGTACGCGGCTGCCTGGGCCCTCGACCACGGCGACCAGTTCGCCGAGGGCTTCCGCGAGCTCTACCGCGGCCGCGCGCAAGCGCTGGTCTCCGGCCTCACCCGCGCGGGTTGGGCCGGGCTCGACGAGCCGCGCGGCACCATGTTCGTCTGGGCGCCGATCCCGGAGCGCTTTCGGAGCCTCGGCTCGATCGGTTTCACGACGAAGCTCATCGAAGAAGCAGAGGTCGCCACGTCCCCCGGCGTTGGATTCGGGCCGGGCGGCGACGGACACGTGCGCTTTGCGTTGATCGAAGATCCGCCCCGGCTGGCCGAGGCCTGCGAGCGCATTCGAAAATTCCTGGCGAGCTGACACGCGCCGCGCGATGCCGCCGGCGTGGTAGGCTCTGGCGGGTATGCGGGCTAGGATCGGGTTTTCCTGGGTCGGATTGGTGTTGGCTGGTGCGTGCGGCGGGAACACGCTGGGCTCGGGTGTCGACACGGAGGTCCACCAAACGGGCGGAGACAGCGGCGTTTTTCCGCGCGCGGGCAGCGGCGGGCAATCCACCGGTCGAGAGCCGCCCGGCGTCGCCGGAGAAGGGGAGGCCGGAGCGCGCTTCGAGCCCGGTGGAGCACCGGGCGCGGGCGGGGCATCCATCGGCGGGGCTTCCGTCGACCCGCCGGTGTTCGCTGGTTTCGGCGGGATGATTTCGGCAGGGGGCGGCGCTCCTGCCGCGGCTGGCTTTGCGGCTTTCGGCGGCATGCCCATCCCGCGCAGCGTCCCCGTTCCGCTCGGTGGGCCCGTGTCGCTCGATGAGTGCACGTATTCGGTGGACTGCGGCGTCGGCTCTTTCTGCAGCTGTCGCTACGCGTGCGCGGGCGATTCACCCGTCGCCAGCTGCGGCGAGGATCCAGAAGGCCGGGGTCCGGACGGCACGTGGTCGTGCGAGTTGCTGGCTGCAGGGCGCAGCGAGAGATACTTCGTCGGCGGCGTCGACATGGCGAAGGCGTGTCAGATCGTGGTCGCCTTGGCCGGCGGTGAGCCCGACTACGCGGGGCCCGAGAGCTGTACGCCGGGCGCGCGAGAAGCCTCGGCGACCATCTGCGATTACGTGGACCCTTGCATCCGCCCGATCGTGCTCGAAGACGGCACGATGGCCACGCTCGGCCGCACCCGGTACATCGGTTGTTCCGAGGACCTGTGTTTGGTCGACGACGTCGCGTATCACGCCGACGACGTCGACCTCGAAGATCGCTGCGAGGCGCTGCTCCCCTACGCAGAGGACCCACCAGAGCCCGTCTTCGCGGAGCCGCCCGAGTGCGGCACGACGATCCTCGAGGAGGCCGTCGGCGCGTGCCAGACCGAAACCTTGTGCTCGGAGACTGCACAGGTCGCGCCCTCGGTGTCGATCGAGCACCAGGAGATCGTCCACGCGGCGTGCGAGAGCGATGGAAATGGTGGTTCGCGCGGCGCCTGCTCCCGCGACGACGAGGCGCTGCGCTTCGACGCGCCCTGGCCGACCACCGATGCGGCTGCCTGCGAGAACGCCCGCAGCGCCTGCGAAGGTGGCTTCGAGTTCACGGGCGAGGTCGAGTGCCGCCAGCGCTACGTCACGATGGGCTCCGTGTTCTGCGAAACGATGGCCGATTGCAGCCGTCGCGGGACGCTCGCGGACGCGGAGGTCGCCGCGATCGCCATCCTTCAATCGAGCTGCGAGCACGACGGCGAGGCCTACGCGTGCCGCTGTGTCAGCGGGAACCAGGCCGTGCAGCTCCGGGTCGAGCAGCCCGCCAGCTTCGAAGGCTGCGTGAATACCGTCGAAGCCTGCCGTGACGCGGTCGAGCTCCGCTACGTCGGCGATTTCGGCTCGATCAGCGCGCCGCAGTGAGCTTGCTAGCTGCGGCCGCCGTCGAGGATGCGGTGAACGCCGTCGAGCTGCAGTCCCTCGTCCTCGGCGGCCGCCACCAGGCGCGCGTTGTGCGAGAGCTCCGTGATGAACAGCCGGGCGTACGGGGTGCCGACCAGGCCCTGCAAGCGGCGGATCAGCGGCGCGAGGCCCTGACGGATCGCATCGCGAGCCGTCGCCTGATCGCCGACCTCGAGCGATGCATCGTGGAGCGCCAGGTAAACCGGCGACTCGTTGAGCAGGCTCGGCGCGCCCTGCTCCAGCAACGCGACGGCCTCGCGCGCCAAGCGCACGGCGGCCTGGACGTTCCCCGAGAGCCGCTCCGCTTCCGCCCACATGCCGAGCGCGACCGGTAGCACGTCGCGGTTGCCCGTATTGCGGTAGCCCTGCGAGGCCATGCGCAAGAGCCCGAGCGCGCGGCGGCTGTGCGATTCACTCTTGTTCCGGAGCAGCTCGCAGCCGCGGTAAAACAGCATCCCGAGGTTGGCGCGGTCGGGGGCCGCCCAGATGCCGCTCGCGCTCGCGTCTGCGTCGGCGCGCACCTGCGCGAGGTGCGAGTCGAGGTGGCGATCGCTGCCGAAGGTGGCGCACCAGCCGAGCAAGTTCATCTG
>JALYWZ010000731.1 GCA_030852505.1 Myxococcota bacterium
GGCCGCTTTCCGGCGGCGTCTCGCGCAGGTCGATCAGACTGACGTCCGGCAGGCTCGCGCCGCCGTGGCGGGACGAGAGGCGCAGCCAGCGGTAACGGCCGCTCTCGGCGTTGGCGAGGGTCTCGAGCGACGGGGTCGCCGAGGCCAGCACCGCCGCCGCCCCCTCGATCTGCGCCCGCAGCACGGCCATGTCCCGGGCGTGGTAGTAGACGACCTCTTCCTGCTTGAAGCTCCCGTCGTGCTCCTCGTCGACGCACACGAGGCCAAGGTTCGGCACGGGCGCGAACAACGCGGAGCGCGCGCCGACCGCGACCCGCACCCGCCCGCTGCGCAGCGCCTTCCACATCGAGTGGCGCTGCGGCTCGCCGAGCCCGCTGTGTAGCACCGCGATCTCGTCGCCGATCCTCGCGCGGAAGCGCGTCACGAGCTGCGGGGTGAGCGCGATCTCCGGCACCAGCACGATCGCCGCGCGCCCGAGCGAGAGGCAGCGCTCGACGGCACGCAGGTAGACCTCGGTCTTTCCCGAGGCCGTCACGCCGTCGAGCAACAGCGCGCCCCCGCCGCCCTCGATGCGCGCCACGATCGCCGCCACTGCGGCGGCTTGAGGTCCGGTCAATTGCGGAGGAACGTCGCGCGGGACCTCGCTCGCGAAGAACGGATCGAGGTTCCGCTCCTGCTCGTCGATGGCCACCGCGCCGAGCGCCACCAGCTTCTTCACCATGCTGCGGGCGCTCGAGAACTTCTCTTCGAGCGCCGAGAGCGGCGCCGGGCCCGCCTCCGAGAGCAGCTTCAAAAGCTCCCGGGCGCGTGGCGAGGCCTTTTCCGGCTCGACGCCCGTGGCCCGCGCCACCTGAACGGCGTGGCCCACGAGCTTGGCTGCCTTCGAGACGTCCCCGAGCTGGCTCGCGGCGGATCGCGCCAATGCCGGAAGCGCGAGCTGCATCACCTCGCCGATCGGCGCCACGTAGTAACGCGACAGTTCGAGCAGGAAGGCCATCAGCTCTTCCGGAAACACCGGCTCGGCGTCGGTGACGGCCACGATCGGCTTCAGCTTGTCGGGCGCAACGTCGGGCTCCCGCTCGGCGACGTCGATCACGACGCCGAGCACCCGCCGGCGGCCAAACTCGCACAGCACGCGCGCGCCACGCCCGACCTTTTCACTGAGCTCCGCCGGCACGGCGTAGCTGAACGCCTGCCCGAGGGGCACCGGTACGGCGACGCGCGCGAGCAGCACTAGGCCGAGCGTAGTAGATACGCGACCGCAGCAGCGACCGCGATCACCACGACCAGCACCATCCACGGGTCGAGGCGCTTGCGCTTGCGTAAGTTGCGCGGATCGCTGACGAACGCCTCGAGCTGCGGGGAGGGCTTGGCCACGCGTGGAACGCGCACCTCTCCGCTCGGCGCCTCGTCGGCCGACGGGGGCGGAGGGAGGTAGGTCCCTTTCCCCGAAGGCCTCCCCGAACCGTCTTCGGAGTCCGTCACGCGCCCCGGTCGGTTCGGCGGATCAGCTCTCGGCGCCCGGGCCGCGATCGAGGCCGAAGCCCTCGTGCAGCGTGCGGACCGCGAGCTCGGTGTACTTGGCGGCGATGATGCAGGAGATCTTGATCTCGCTGGTGCTGATCGCCTGGATGTTGATGCCCTCGGCGGCGAGCAGGCCGAAGGTCTTGGCGGCAATGCCCGCGTGCGAGCGCATGCCGAGACCGACGATCGACACCTTGGCGATTTCGGCGTCGTACTCGACGCGCGCGCCCACGCCCTTCGCCGATTCCTCGATCAGGTCCTTCACGCGCGGCAGGTCGGTCTTGGCCACGGTGAAGGTCACGTCCGTGCGCGAGTCCCCGCCGCGCGACGGGCTCTGGATGATCATGTCCACCTGGACGTTCTTCTCCGCGAGCATGCCGAAGATCTTGGCGACGACGCCGGGCTTGTCGTCGGCGCCGACCAGCTGAACCTTGGCCTCGCCCTTGTCGTAGGCGACGCCCGCGACGACGACGCTCTCCAGGCCCTCCTCGCCGACCACCATGGTGCCCGTGCGATCGCTGAAGGAAGAACGAACGTGAACCGGAACTCCGTACTTCATGGCAACCTCCACCGAGCGGATCTGGAGCACTTTGGCGCCGAGCGATGCCAGCTCGAGCATTTCTTCGTAGCTGATGCGGTCAATCTTGCGTGCCGAGGGCACGATGTTCGGGTCGGTCGTGTAGACACCGTCCACGTCGGTGTAGATCTCGCAAACGTCGGCCTGGATGGCGGCCGCGATCGCCACCGCCGTGGTGTCCGAACCGCCGCGGCCCAGGGTCGTGATGTTGCCCTCGGCGTCCACCCCCTGAAAGCCGGCGATCACGGCCACCTTGCCGTCCTTGACCGTCTGCAGGATGCGCGTGGCATCGATGTTGTGGATGCGGGCTTTGGTGAAGGCCGCGTCGGTCTGGACCTTGATCTGGTGACCGAGCAAGCTCCGGGCCTGCCCGCCCAGCGTCTGGATCGTCATGGCGACCAGCGCGGCGCTCACCTGCTCGCCGGTCGAGGCCAGTGAGTCCATCTCGCGCATGTCGGGCGTCGGCGAGATGGAGTGCGCGAGCGCGAGCAAGCGGTTGGTCTCGCCTGCCATCGCGCTCACGATCATGACGACCTGGTGTCCCTCGGCCTGCGTCTTGAGCGCGCGCTCCGAGACGACGCGCATGCGCTCCGGGTTCGCGACCGAGGTACCACCGTATTTTTGGACGATCAGGGCCAAAGCCCGAGGGGCCTACCGCCCAGCCCTGGGGGAGTCAATGCCCGAGCGTTTGGCCGCGCGATTTGGGAAACTCGAGCACGACGCGCGCGCCGCCGCCGCTCTCGCGGTTCTGGCGGTTCTCGGCAAAGGCGCGGCCGCCGTGCGCGCGAGCGATGCGCGCCACTAGCGAGAGACCGAGACCCAGCGCGCCGCCGTCGTGCGCCGGCGTTTCTCGCGGGGAACCCCGGAAAAACGGGTCGAAGGCCCGGGTCCGCGCGGCTTCGCTGAACCCCGGGCCGCCGTCCAGCACCTCGAACCGGACGCGGCCCGCGCTACCCGAGACCACGAGCCGCTCGGCTTTTCCGGCGTGGCGCTCCGCGTTCTCCAGCAAATTCCCGAGCGCGCGCGCGATCAGCGTGGCGTCGCCGTCGAAGGACAGGTCTTCGGCCGGGGCGTCGAGCAGGCTCGAATCGAGACCGGCGCGTTCGAGCGCCCGGAGCGCGACGTCGCGGGCATCGAGCCGCTGAAAGTCGAGCGTCTCGAAGTCGAGCCGGGAGCTCGCGAGCAGCTTGCCCACCAGCGCGTCGATCTCGATCACCTCGCGCTCGATCTTCCGGCGCGTCTCGACGCTGTCGCCCTGCTCGTCCGCCAGCTC
>JALYWZ010000150.1 GCA_030852505.1 Myxococcota bacterium
ACCTGCGACCTGTCGCGCATCGAGTGGGTGCGACGCAACTGGCCCTTCTTCCGCGATCGCCGTATCGACGCTTATGCCGGCATCACGTCGCGCTTCCTCGACCGCTGACGCGTCCGCGCGGGACACGCCGCGAGCGCTGGGTTTCCGCATGCCCGCGGAGTGGGAGCCGCACGCCGCGACCTGGCTGTCGTGGCCGCACGAGGCGAGCGACTTTCCCGGGAAGCTTCCGGCGGTCGGCTGGGTATTTTGCGAGGTGGCTCGCCACCTGACAGCGGCCGAGCGCGTGCGGATGCTGGTGCGCGACAAGGCCATGCAGCGCGAGGCGGCCTCGGCGTTGAAGCGCTCGGGCGTGCCGCTCGACCAGGTCGACTTCTTCGTGTCCAAGACCAACCGCTCCTGGACGCGCGATTTCGTGCCCACGTTCGTGGTGCGCGGAAGGAAGAAGCAGAGGGCAGAGGTCGCGGCCGTCAAGTTCCGCTTCAACGGCTGGGCGCGCTACGGCAACTACGAGCTCGACGAGGCGTCCGGCCGCGCGATCCCGCAAAAGCTCGGCTTGAGGAGCTTCGAGCCGAGCGCCGGTAAACGCCGCTTCGTCTGCGAAGGCGGCGCGATCGACGCCGACGGCGAAGGCACGCTGCTCGCCACCGAAGAGTGCTTGCTCGACGGCAAACAAGCACGCAACCGCGAGCTCGGCCGCGCCGGCACCGAGGCCGTGTTCGGGGAGAACCTCGGCATCGAGCGTGTGCTGTGGATCGGCCGTGGCGTGGCCGGGGACGACACCGGCGGCCACATCGACGATTTCTGCCGCTTCACCGGGCCTGCCACGGTGGTGCTCGCCGAAGAGAAGCGGCGCGGCGATCCGAACCGCCGCGTCCTCGAGTCGGCGCGCGAGCGGCTCGAGAACGCGAAGGATGCGCGCGGCCGGCGCATCGAAGTGGTGCGCTTGCCGATGCCCGAGCCCGTCTATTTCGACGGCCAGCGCTTGCCGGCAAGCTACGCGAACTTCTACATCGGCAACGCCGCGGTGCTCGTGCCAACCTTCAACGATCGCGAGGACGCGCGCGCGCTCGGGATCCTCTCCGAGTTGTTCCGCGATCGCCCGGTGATCGGCGTGTTCTGCCGCGATCTCGTGCTGGGGCTCGGCACCATCCACTGCAGCACCCAGCAGGAACCTGCGGGGAAGTAGCGAGATGAGCTCGCGGACCTCGCGCCGGAGCTTCGTCGAGCTCGCGCTCTGCCTGGGCGCGGCCGCGACGGCGCGGCCTGCGCTCGCGGCCAAGGCGTGGTTCCTTGCCAAACCGCCCAAAGAGACGCAGCGCGAGAAGACGGCCGAGGAGCGCGGCGTGAACCCCTGCAACTCGCCGGATCCGGGCTTCGGCGTGTACACGCCGTGGAACCGCGGCCCGAGCCTGGGTCAGATGATCCTGCCCGTGAAAGGCGGGCTCACGCGCTCGAAGGAGTTCGACGCGATGATCCACTTTCACGGCCACGAGCCCGCGCGCAAAGAGTGGGTGAAGGTGATGGATGGCGCGATGTTCGTGGGCATCGACCTCGGCAACGGCTCCGGTCCTTACGAATCGACTTTCGAAGACAAGAGCAACTTCAAGCGGCTCGTCACCAGCATCGAAGAGACCGTGTCTGCGCACGCCAAGGTCGAGGGCGCGCGCCTGCGCAAGCTAGGCCTCAGCGGCTGGAGCGCGGGCTACGGCGCGATCCAACGCATCCTCGAAGCGTCCGAGCTCCGGCAGCGCGTGGATACGGTGATCTTGCTCGACGGCCTGCACTGCGGCTACGCGCCGAATTCTCTGAATGCCGTTCAGATAGGTCCATTCATCGAGTTTTCGAAGCTCGCGGCCGCGGGCCACAAGCTGATGTTCGTGAGCCACTCGTCGATCATCCCTCCGGGTTATGCGTCCACGACCGAGACCGCGAATTTCCTGATCGACCGGCTCGGCGGGCACGCCACCAAGGTCCGCCCGCGCAAGGGGGATCCGATGGGCCTCGAGCTGATCTCCTCGTTCTCACGCGGTAACTTTCACGTCCGGGGTTTCTCCGGCAACGGCAAGCTCGACCACTGCGCGCACCTCGGCCTGTACCGCGACGTGCTGCGCGTCCACGTGAAGCCGCGCTGGAAGTCCCCGCGCGGGATGCGATAACAGCGCTGTCTTGGCCGCCGACGAACACCCAATCGACCAGAACCTGGCGGGTCAGGCGCTGGATCGCGCGCTGCGCAGCCTGAGCGCTCGCGGCGCCGTCATGCCGAGCTGGAACCAGGTGCGCCGCCTGATCCAGACGGGCAAGGTGTTCATCGACGGGGAGCCCGTCACCGACCCGCTGTTCGTGGTGCGGAGCGGCCAGCGCTTGAAGGTGGTGATGCACGCCCCCGCCCCGCGCCCGCGGCGTCTACCCGAGGGCACGATCGTCTATCTCGACACGCACGTGGTCGTGGTCGAGAAGCCGGCGGGCATGAGCAGCGTGCCGTTCGCGGAGCACGAGCGCGACGCGCTGAATCAGCTGCTCGAGCTCGAGCTCGCTCACAAGAGCGGCGGGCGCCGCGCTCCCCTCGGCATCGTGCACCGCCTGGATCGCGACACCACGGGGCTGCTCGTGTTCGCGCGTACGCTGTCCGCGAAGCGCGAGCTGAAGAACCAGTTCCGCCACCACCACGTGGAGCGCCGCTACTGGGCGCTCGTGGAAGGGCAAATGGAGTCCACCACCATCACCAGTCGGCTGATCACCGATCGCGGCGACGGCCGGCGCGGCTCGGTCGAGAGCGAAACACTGGGCCGCGAAGCGACCACCCACGTGAAGCTCCTCGAGCGCCTGCCCGGCGCGACCCTGGTCGAATGCCGCCTCGAGACTGGACGGACGCATCAGATCCGCATCCACCTGGGTGAGAAGGGGCACGCGCTGCTCGGCGAGCGGGTGTACGGAGCGCGCGGCCGCAAACCGGAGCCCGAGCTCTCGGCCCCGCGAGTCATGCTCCACGCCTTCGAGCTCGGTTTCGTCCACCCCGCCACCGAGAAACCGCTGCATTTCGAGTCGAAAATGCCAGCAGACATGCTGCGGGTGCTGGAGGGGCTCCGAAAGCGCAGGCCGGACCGCCGCTTGTAGTAAATAGGCCCGGCTTGAGTCAGCTCTTCGGCTTCCTTCGCTCGGCTTCGACCAACGGACGCGCCCTCGGTGTCGGCGTCGTGCTCGCGCTCGGCATCGCGCTGTTCGCCTGGGTCGGTCACGGCCACTACCCGATCCCCGACTGGTTGTTCTGGCACTACGCCGGGTATTGGGTCGCGGTCCTGGTCTGGGCCGCAGGTTGTGTGGGCACGGGCGCGTTTCTGCTGGAGCGCGTGTTCCGGCTCCGCTTGCCGTTGCTCGAACACTGGTTGCTCTCCTTCACGCTCGGCCTGTTCGCGTTCGAGTGGCTGATGTTTCTGGTCGGTGCGGCCGGCCTGTATCGGAAGAGCACGTTCTTCCTCGCGCCGATCCTGCCGCTCGCGGTCGGCCAGCCAGCGCTCACTGCGCTCTGGCTGCGGACCAGGAAGCTGCTCCGCCGCCGGCCGCCGCGCCTGACACCCCTGACCGGGCTCGCCCTCGCGTTCGGATTGTTCGGGCTCGGGATGGTCTACTTTCTCGTGCTCACCCCCGAGAACATCCAGTTCGACTCGCGCTGGAAGCACATGGCGATCGCCGAGGACTGGGTGGTGCACGGCGGTCTCCGGCGACCCACCGAGGGTTGGGTGTTCTCGGCCCGCCCGCACATGACGAGCTACCTGTTCGCGTGGGCGTTTTTGGCGCCGAAAGCACGGCTCTTCGACCAGATGCTGCTGTGCGCGCACCTCGAGTTTTTCACGTTCCTCGTGACCACGGTGCTCGGGGTCTCGGCGCTGGCACGCAGGCTGGTGCCCGGCGTGAACCCCAGCGTCGCCTGGGTCGCTCGCTTTCTGTTTCCCGGGATCTTCCTCTACGACAGCTCGGTCTCGGGTGGCACCGATCACTTCGGCGCGTTGTACGCGGTACCGATCGCGATCTTCGTGTATCGCACGCTGCGCGTGTTCGAGAAGAGAAACGTCTGGGTGCTCGTCTGCCTGCTCGCGGGCGCCGTGCTCGTGAAGGAGACGGCCGCGCTGCTGCTCGTGCCCGTGCCGCTTGCGTTGCTGATCGGGCGTTGGATCGCCCACCTGGTTCGAGCGCTGCGCGAGAAGAAGCCGGAGCTCTTGCGCTCTGCGTGGTGGATCCCGCTCACCGCGCTCGGCGTGGGCCTGCTCGTGAGCGCGCCGTTCTGGCTCAAGAACCTGATCTTCTTCGGTAACCCGGTGTACCCGAGCCTCGGGCGGCTGTTCCCGTCGGAGCCGTGGTCGGAGGCCGCCGCGTACAAGTTCAAGTGGAGCTACCAGGAAGGGCAGATGTGGGCGCCGTCCCGCGACCTCGACGGGCTCCTCGAGACGTTCCGGGCGCTCTTCACGTTCTCGTTCATCCCCAACGACTGGCACAAGTTCCACCGCGACGTTCCGGTCTTCGGCTCGCTGTACACGCTGTTTTTGCCGGCGCTCCTGTTCTTGAAGGGCACGCGGCGGATCTGGCTGCTCGCGTTGTGGATCCACGTCGGCGTGTTCGCCTGGTATTCGGTGCATCACCAGGATCGCTACCTGCAAGGCCTGCTGCCGCTGATGGCGGGATCGCTGGCCGCGACGCTCTGGCTCGTGTGGCATTCCTTCGGGCGCGTCGTGCGCGGCCTGGTCTGTGCGCTGGTGGCGCTGCAGGTGGTGTGGGGCGGCGACGTCTACTTCTTCGAGACGCACGCCATGGCGCGCGCGCCGATCAAGAAGGTGTTGGACATCCTGAGCTCGGGCTTCACCAAAGACTTCGAGGAGCGCTTCAAGGTTCAGGAGCGCTATCAGGAGATCGGCAGGGCGCTGCCGAAAGGCGCGCGGATCTTGTTCCACGAGCAGAACATGCACCTCGGCGTGAACGCCGAGTCGGTGCTCGACAAGCACCAGTGGCAGCTCGGCATCGACTACGCGCTCGCGGGGACGCCCGAGGGCGTGCGCAAGCTGCTCACCGGGCTCGGCGTCACGCACGTGTATTTCATCCCGGGCCGCAGCGACACGATCGACACGCTCGCTGGCGACATCGTGTTCCACGAGTTCGCCACGTCCTACGCCGAGAAGGCTCAGCGCGTCGGCGGCGGCATCCTGTTCGAGGTCGCCAAGAAGCCGTTCACCAAGCCGTTCCGTGATCGCGTCGTCTCGCTCTCCTGCGGGCGGGCGCCGCACAGCGGCCTCTACGCCCTGTCGGCGCTCGCAGTCCCGCCCTATGGCCCCTTGAAGGACCGTTTCGACCGCGCGCTTCGCGTCGTCGCGGAGCCCGAGGCAGCGCTCCAATTCTTGAGCGAGGTGGACCTCGTCGTCTTCGACAAGGGCTGCGACAAGCGACCGCCTCGGCAGGTTACCGCCGAGTTCGAGCAGCTCTTCGAGCGGAAAGGCCAGCAGATCTGGCGGCGGAAGCAGCTCGGCGACCGTCCCAAGCCGCCGACCCGGGAGCGCCCGGGCGCCGTGCCGCGCGAGCCGCCGGAGCCGGAGGAAATTCACGACGAACCGAACGGGCCGTGATAGGCCAAGACCGTCCGCCCGACCCATGAAGCTGATTATTCAGATCCCCTGCTTCAACGAAGCCAAGACGCTGTCGATCGCGCTCGGCGAGCTGCCGAAGCAGCTGCCGGGCATCGACGAGCTCGAGCTGCTCGTGATCGACGACGGGAGCCAGGACGACACGGTGCACGTCGCGCGCGAATGGGGTGTGCACCACGTGGTCGGCTTCCGGCAGAACCAGGGGCTGGCGCGCGCGTTCATGCTCGGCATCAACGCTTGTCTCGAGCGCGGCGCCGACATCATCGTCAACACCGACGCGGACAATCAGTACAACGCAGGCGACATCCCGGCGCTGATCCAGCCGATCCTCGAGCACCGCGCCGACCTCGTGATCGGCGCCCGGCCGATCACCGAGATCGCCCATTTCTCGCCGATCAAGAAGCTGCTGCAGCTGTTCGGCAGCTACGTGGTGCGCCGCGTGAGCGGAACCAACGTGCTCGACGCGCCGAGCGGGTTCCGCGCCATCTCGCGGGACGCCGCGCTGACGCTGAACGTCTTCAACGACTACACGTACACGCTCGAGACGCTGATCCAGGCGGGCCAGAAGGGCATGCGCGTGGTGTCGACGCCGGTGCGCGTGAACGGCGATCTGCGGCCGTCGCGGCTCGTGAAGAGCATCCCGAGCTACGTGAAGCGCTCGATCCTGACGATCTTCCGGATCTTCATCGTCTACCAGCCGCTCAAGTTCTTCTTGATGCTGGGCTCAGTGCCGTTCCTCGCGGGCCTCGCGCTCGGCGTGCGCTTCTTGATCTCGTTCTTCCAGGACGGCGGCGACGGCCACATCCAATCGCTGATCCTCGCAGCCGTGTTGCTGCTGATGGGCTTCCTCACCTACCTACTCGCGATCATCGCCGACCTGCTCAGCGTCAATCGCCGCCTGCTCGAAGATATCCAGCGCCACCAGCGCACGCGCCTGGTCGAGGTCGCGGGCCGCGGCGAGGTGCCCAAGTTCTCGCCGCCGAGCATGGGACGCCAGGTGCACTCAGTGCCACCGCCCTGAAGGACACACACACCATGAAGGCCTTGATTCTCGCCGGTGGCAAAGGCACGCGCCTGCGCCCCTACACCACGGTGATCCCGAAGCCGCTGATGCCGGTCGGGGACTTCCCGATCCTCGAGATCATCCTGCGCCAGCTCAAGCGCGCTGGGGTCACCGAGGTGATCCTGGCCGTCGGCTACATGAGCCAGCTGTTTCAGGCCTTCTTCGAGGACGGCAAGCGGCTCGGTCTCGGGATCAGCTATTCGCTCGAGGAGAAGCCGCTCGGCACGGCCGGCCCGATCGGGCTCGTGCTCGATCAGCTGCAGGGCGACTTCATGATCATGAACGGCGATCTACTCACGACCCTCGACTACGGGGCGCTGTTTCGTTACCACCAGGCCCAGCGCGCGGCGGCCACGATCGCCACCTACACCCGCGAGGTGAAGATCGACTTCGGCGTGGTCGAGACCAACGAGCAGCAGGAGCTCGCCGCCTATCGCGAGAAGCCCCTGTACACCTTCGACGTCAGCATGGGCGTGAACGTGCTGAACGCAGAGATCTTGAGGGAGGTGCTGGTCCCCGGCCAATACCTCGACATCCCGGATCTGATGTTGAAGCTCAAGGGCCTGGGCAAGCGCGTCTCGTGTTACCGCGAGAGCTGCTACTGGCTCGACATCGGGCGCGTGGACGACTACCAGATCGCAAGCGACATCTTCGAGGCGCGCCGCGCCGAGTTTCTCCCGGAGTGAGCGGTGATACCCGGGACGCGAAAACTCTCGATCGTCTGCCCCGTCTACAACGAGGAGGAAGTGATCTTGGACTTCCACGCGGAGCTCGTCCGCGTGGTGAACGAGCTCGCCGCCCGCTTCGAGACGGAGATCATTTACGTCGTCGATCGCTGCACGGATCGAACGCTGGAGCTGCTCTCGGGCGCCGCGGCGGCCGATCCGCGCGTCAAGGTGCTCGGTCTCTCCGCCCGCTTCGGCCATCAGATGTCGTTGCTCGCCGGCATCGACCACGCCCGCGGCGACGCCGTGGTGATGCTGGACAGCGATCTCGAGCACCCGCCGGGCCTGATCCCAGCGATGATCGAGCGCTGGGAGCAGGGCTTCGACATCGTGTTCACGACCCGCGAGGCCTCGCCCAAGGGCTTCCTCAAGCGCCACACCTCGAAGCTCTTCTACCGGGTGCTGAACGGCATGTCGAACGTGCCGATGACCGAGAACTCGCCGGATTTCCGGCTGATCTCGGCCAAGGTCGCGCGCGTGTTCCGCGAGCAGATCCGCGAGCGTAACCAGTTCTTGCGCGGGCTGTTCAGCTGGGTCGGCTTCAACCGCACGAGCCTCGGTTACGCCGACCAGATGCGCACCAAGGGCAAGACCAAGTACACGGTCTCGCGGCTACTTCGCTTCGCGATCTCGGGCATCGTCAGCTTCAGCAAGCGCCCGTTGCAGTGGGCGGTGATCACGGGCTTCGCGTTCGCGCTGTTCGGCTTGTTCCTGGCGCTCGTCACCTTCATTCAGTTCTTCACGGGACAGAAGCTGCCGCAGGGCTGGGCGACGCTGGTCGTCTTGATCAGCGTGGTCAGCGGCGTGCAGCTGATCTTCCTCGGGATCATCGGCGAGTACATCGGCGCTATTTTCGACGAGGTGAAGGCGCGCCCGCACTACATCGTCGATCAGGCCATCAACTTCGAAGAGCCGATGAAGCTCGCGCCGCCCACCTTCGCCCAGCCGAGCATCGGCTCCGGCTTCCCGCCGCCGAGCTTTCCGCCGCGATGAAGCGCGTGCTCTTGAGCGGCGCGGGCGGCTTCTTCGCCCCGTATTTCAGCGCTTTCCTCGCGGCGCGCGGGATCGAGGTCGTGCCGCTCGGCCGAACGACCCGCCCCGGTGTCGATTTCACGCTCCCCGAGTCGTGGGCAGAGGAGCTCGAAGCGCACCAGCCCGACGCAATTCTGCACCTCGCCGGCTGCATGGTGAGCGCCGACATCGCGGCGTACTACCGCGTGAACGTCGGCTTCGCCGCCGCGCTCTTCGAAGCCGCGCGTCGCATCGGCTATCCGCCGAACAAGCCGATTCTCGTGCTCGGCTCCGCCGCGGAGATCGGCATCGCGCCCGACGGCGAGCGCCCGATCCTCGAGGCTGCACCGCTC
>JALYWZ010000732.1 GCA_030852505.1 Myxococcota bacterium
ACCCGCAGAAGAGCCGCCACCCGCGGAAGAGCCGCCGCCCGTGGAAGAACCGCCGCCCGTCGAAGAACCGCCGCCGGTGGAGGAGCCGCCGCCCGTGGAAGAGCCGCCACCCGCGGAGGAGCCACCCGCACTGTGTGTAGACGAGACGGGCGCCGAGATCCCGTACGACTACACGTTCGGAATCGCGGGTGAGTATGCGTTCGAGTTGATGCTCGACTGCACCTTGGGCGGCTTCATCGCGCCGCTCGTCGATCTCGACCCGCTCGGGCTCACGCTCGTGGACGGCTACGTGGTCGAGCTCACCGACTGGTACCGCGCGAGCGTTCTCGGCTGCGCTGGAGCCGAGTCGAGCTTGCCGCCGGGCGCCTTCGGACTGGTTCCATCGTCGCAGGCGACCGGGCTCTCGCGCGGCGACTTCGACGGGACGATCGCGCTGTTTCTCAGCGTATTGACCCGGCACAACGGCTTGCCCGACGGAGTCAGCGCCGCACAAAAGCTCGAGATCAAGGCACGCCTCGACGCGCTCGAGGCAGCCGTGGCCGTCGAGAGCGAGGAGCGGACACATCCGTCGCCCTTGCCCGAGTGTCTTCTGCCATTGCCAGGAGGAGAGGAGGGTGGCTCAGATCCCTGATTTTTACGGGTCAGTTCGGCGCTTGGCGTGGCTCGTCGCGCTCAGCAGCTGCAACTACGCGCTCGATTTCGAGACGCGGCAGTGTCGCACCACCGACGACTGCCGCGCTCTCGGCTCCGGCTTCGAAGCCAGCGAGTGCCGCGCAGGCTCGTGTGTTTCGACCGCGTCGATCGAGCCGAACCAGGGTGAGCCGGGCTCGGGCTGCGTGTCCACCGCGCAGTGCATCGCCGACAACCGGGACGAGCCCTACGTGTGCCGCCGCCCCGGCGAGCCGTGCACCGCGCTCAAGAGCCCGGAGTGTCCGCTGGTGTTCGGCGATTTCGACGACGAGCAGGCCGTGTACTTCGGCGCCTTCTTGAACGTCCCGGAGTCTGCACCGCTGTCGCAGGTGTCCACGCTGAACGTCGAGCTCGCCGTGAACGAGTTCAACGATTCGGTCGGCGGGCTACCCGGTGGTCCGCTCGGAAAACTACGGCCGCTGGTCGGAGTCGTGTGCCGCAACGATCCGGAGCTCGTCGAGCCCGCGTCGGCCCACCTGTTGGAGGAGCTCGGCGTTCCGGCCGTGCTCGCGCACCTGCCGAGCGCGGCGCTGAAGCAGTTCTTCGTCGATCACGCCCTGCCCGAGCAGCGCTTCGTGATCAACCCCGGCTTCGCCGACAATTCGCTGACGTCGATCTCCAGTGGCGGGTTGTTCTGGCACGTGATCGGCGATATCCGCGACGTCGCGCCCGCCTATCCTCCGCTCTTGTCGCGGATCGAAGCTCACCTCGCGAGCCCGACGCCGATCCGCGTCGCGATGATCGTGAGCAAGCGCTTCGCGGAGCAGAGCATCGCGGACACGCTGACGCCGCTGCTCGAGTTCAACGGTAAGTCAGTGGTCGAGAACGGAGCCGATTTTTACGTGGCAGCCGTCCCCGCGCTGCCCGACGAGCCGAACTACGATTACTCCGAGCTCAACCTGGCCTTGCTCGATTTCCGCCCGCACGTGGTGATCGCGATCACGCGCGAGGAGCTCGTGTACAAGATCTTGCCGCCGCTCGAGTCGGGTTGGGAAGGCGCGGCAGGGGGCCAGGCGCGGCCGTTTTACGTGGTGCCGACCGCGCTCTCCGGGAACCTCGACCTGCTCGAGTACGTCGCCTCCTCGAGCGGCGCCTCGAGCGAGAGCAAGCGCCAGCGCATCGTGGGCGTGGCGCCGGCCTCCGCCGATGACCTGACCCTCTACAACCAATTTCTGATCCGCTTTCGCAGTGCGTTCCCGCGCTTCGAGAACCCGGGCGGCTTCGAGAATTTCTACGACGCGGTCTATCTGCTCGCCAACGCCATGTTCGCGGCCGGTTCGGTGCCGGAGCTACGCGGGCTCGACGTCGCGCGCGGGATGCAGCGGGTGATCGACGGCAACGTCGAGATCAACGTCGGGCCGACCTTCATCGCCGACGGCTTCACGGCGCTCGCGGCGGGCGGAGAGATCCGCCTCCGCGGCACGATGGGACCGGCGGACTTCGATCCCGGCGTGGGAGCCCGGCGCGGGAACGCCAGCGTCTACTGCATTCAGCGCTCCGACGGCGAGGCCGGGCTTTCCTTCGCCTACGACGTGCTTCGCTACGACGGGGGCTCGGAGCTCACCGGGAATTTCCCGTGTTTTGCGGATTTTTGAGGGAGGACAGATGGACGCGGCCGAACACCATCCAATCGAACCTGCCGAGCTGCTGCAACCGGGGGACGCGGTCGGGCGCTACCAGCTGCTGTGTCCGATCGCGCGCGGCGGCATGGGCGTGGTCTGGGCAGCGCGCCAGACCGGTCGGCTCGGCCTGCCGGGTCTGGTCGCGGTCAAGATCGCGCTGCGGTCGGGTCACCGCGTCCAGGACTATCTGTTCGACGAGGCCAAGGTGGCGGCCGCGATCGATCACCCGAACGTGTGCAAGATCCTGGAGCTCGGTCAGGAGGGGGACAGTTTGTTCATCGCCATGGAGTGGATCCACGGCGTGTCGCTGGCTTACCTGCTGAAGGCGCTGCCGAACCGGCGGCTCGACTATCGCATCGCCGCGCTGCTCCTCGCTCAGGCAGCCGGCGGCCTGCACGCCGCACACGAGCTCCGGGACGACGAGGGCCAGCTGCTCGAGGTGGTGCATCGCGACGCCACCCCGCAAAACCTGCTGATCGCCGTCAACGGCGACCTGAAGGTCGTGGATTTCGGGATCGTCAAAGCCAAAAATCAGATCCATCAAGCCACCGAGACTGGGGAGCTCAAGGGCAAGCTGAGCTACCTCTCTCCCGAACAAGTCCGAGGAAAACCGCTCGATCGCCGCGCCGACGTGTTCTCGCTCGGCTGCGTCCTGTACGTCGCCACGACCGGGCGCAGCCCCTTCAACGACGGCGACGCCGCGAGCACCATCGCCAAGCTGATGACCGGCGAGTATCCGCCGCCGTCGGCGCTGGTCGAGGATTACCCCGAGCAGCTCGAGCGCATCCTGGTGCGGGCGCTCGCAAACCAACCGAACGAACGCTACCAGACCGCCGACGCGCTCCGGATCGCGCTCGAGGAGTTCGCGGCGTCCGGCCCGCGGCCGACCACGCGCGACGACGTGGCGCGGCTCGTCAGCGAGCGCTGCGGAACGAGCATCGAGGCCTGCCGCGCCAACATCCGCGCCGCGCAGCGGCTGTTCGACTCGCAGGCGACGTCGTTGCGAGTGCAGCAACACCCCGGGGTCGCGCGCACCGGCCGCTCGGGCACGTACG